>JACRBR010000054.1 GCA_016213125.1 Chloroflexota bacterium
CGATGCCTCGCTGGGGGCGATGATGTAATACACGGCGAGCGCTGCCTCGGTGCTCGGCAGCGTGAGATCGCGATCGATGGTGGCGCCCTGCGCCTCCAGCGCGGACAGCGCGTCCTCGATGCGTGCGCGGACGCCGGCATCCAGCACGTCGGGCATGTACTCCTTCGGGACGCCGAGGCGCATTCCCTTCACGCCTTTCTCGAGATCGGCCCTGAAATCGGGCACTTCGACGGGCGCGGATGTCGCATCGAGCGCGTCGTGCCCGCAGATGGCGTTCAGGACGATCGCCGCATCGCCGACCGTGCGCGTGAACGGGCCGATCTGGTCGAGCGACGAGGCGAAGGCCACGAGGCCGTAACGGCTGACCCGGCCATAGGTCGGCTTCATGCCGACGACGCCACAGAGCGCCGCCGGCTGGCGGATGCTGCCACCCGTGTCGGACCCGAGCGCGCACACGGCCTCACCTGCGGCGACGGCGGCCGCGGACCCACCCGACGAGCCGCCCGGCACGCGATCGAGCGCCCACGGATTGTGGGTGGGGAAGAAGGCGGAGTTCTCGGTCGAGGAGCCCATCGCGAACTCGTCCATGTTCGTCTTGCCCAGCATGACGGCGCCCGCATCGAAGAGCCGCGCCACGACAGTGCCGTTGTAGGGCGGGACGAAGTGCTCCAGCATCTTCGACCCGCAGCTCGTGGGCACACCCTTCGTCGACATGACATCTTTGATCGCGACCGGCACGCCCAGCAGACCGCGGGCCTCGCCAGCGGCGAGACGCCGGTCGGCAGCATCGGCCTGGGCGAGCGCCTGCTCGGCGGTAACCGTGATGTACGCGCGGACCGCCGGATCCACGGAAGCGATGCGATCAAGGTGGGCCTGTGTCAGTTCGCGCGAGGAGATAACCCGCTTGCGCAGGCGCTCGGCCGCGTCGGCGATGGTCAGCCAGTGGAGGTCAGACATGAATGACTACTCGAGCACCGCGCGGACGCGCAGGTAACCGTCTTCGGTGTTGGGGGCCATCGCCAGCACCTCGTCGCGGGGCAGCGATGGGCTGGCCACGTCGTCGGCCATGACGTTCCGCAGCGCCAGCGTGTGGGCCGTCGGCTCGACGCCTTCGACATCGACGCCGTTCAGCGCATCGAAGTGGCCGATGATGTCGCCGAGCTGCGCCGCGTACGTATCCACCTCGTCGTCGGTGAGGTGGACGCGGGCGAGGCGGGCGATGTGCAGGACGGCGTCGCGATCGAGCTTCATGGGGGTAGGATACGCGGTCGCGATCCGTGGCGGAATCGCCCTATTCCGCACGTACGGCGCACACATCGACGCCCGCGGGGGCGGCAAGGCGGACATGTAGCAGATTGCCCGGCTCGAAGTCGGCGTTGACGGGCACATGCACGTCGGTCCAGGCGCCGGCAGGCGCATCGAAGGGCGTCACGCCCAGCAGCACGAACGCGCCCGAGGACGAGCGGTCATGCGCGGTCTGTATCTCGCCGGCTCCCCCGGAAAACGTCACTGTGACGTCGGTCACAGGCTTGTCGCAACGAAGGTAGATATCGCCGACGCTGCCCGCGCGGCGAGCAAGGCGGCCGGCGACGCGCCGGGCGTCGCCCCAGCCCATCTGGAAGTGCAGCGCGTCGTTCTCTCCGACGACGGCGAAGGCATCCCGTGGCTGTGCGTACATCGTCAGGTGGCCCGAAGCGAAGATGCTCTCGGGAAACCGCCACTGGAACGGCGCCGCTGTCTTACGCGCGCGGACGAACAGGTGGAAACGGTAGTGCCCGCTGGTCAAGCGCGAGACGAGGCGATTCATGAACTCGTTGAGCACTGCATGAAGAAGCCCTCGACGCGGGTAGATGTCGTGGTCACGCATGCGGTCGATCTCGAATCCGCAACCATTGACGAGGTCCCGCAGCTCGGCGAAGGTGTATTCGCGCAGGTGACGTGAGCCCGCGAACGGCGAGCCCAGGTGGTACGGGTCGTAGATGTTCCGGCCGCGCCCGAGGGTGACCAGGTTGTCGAACCGCGAGACGTTGGGCGTGGTGAGCACCATGGCGCCGCCGGGCTTCAGGACGCGGTGGATCTCGCTCAGTGTATGTACCGGGTTCTCAAAGAGGTGCTCGATGACCTCGCAGAACAGCACGAGATCAAACGTGTTGTCGTCATATGGAAAACGGTCGTGCTCGACGTCGAAGCAGTCGCAGCGAAACGTGTGGTCCTCGCCGAACGTCGCGCTGTACATCTCGGACACGATCTCGGCGCTGCCGTCA
>JACRBR010000064.1 GCA_016213125.1 Chloroflexota bacterium
ACCCGCATGACACTGCCGCTTCGGCCAGCGACTTTGTTTTCAGATTGTCGTCGCTCACACGCTTCAATAGCGACAGCACACCCGCCGTCTGGCGTGACGACATGTCGGTGTTCACGGTGTCCTTGTAGGCCCCGTACAGCTTCGGAAACTTGAACAGCGTCATGGGCGATGCCGCCGATGAGATCAGCGCCGCCGCCACCCGCTGCTGCCGCTCGATGCGGTCGAAGTCCGACGACCCTTCGCGGATGCGGCCGTACGCGACCGCCTGGTAGCCGTCCAGGTGCTGCTTGCCCTCCGGGAAGTACTGCGGGATGACGTTCACGTCGTCGTCCGAGTAGTTGTCCTGGCCGAAGGCCACGGGGTTGTCGATGGTCACCCCGCCCAGGGCATCGATGAGCTTCGCCGACGTCCGCTGGTCGAACACGATGTAGTGGTCGACCTCGATGCCCAGGTTGTGCTTGATGGTCGCCATCGTCGCCTTCGGCGCGGCCGCGGCATCTTCCTCTGTGTAGTTGTAGACGAATGCCGTGTTGATGCGGTCCTGGTAGAAGGAGCCGTCGCCCGCGGGAATTCCCATCATCGTGTCCCGCGGGATGCTCAAGAAGGCGGCGGTGTGCTTGTTCGGGTCGATGCGAAGCAGCAGCACGGTGTCGGTGCGGCTCGCGCCGGATTCGTCCGGCCGCCGGTCCAGCCCGATGACGAGCACCGTGAACGGCCGGTCCGGCAGGCCGAACAGCATCGGCGCTCCGCCCGGGAACGGCACCGATACTCGGGCCGACGTCGCCGGGACCGGAAGCGGCTGCACGGTGGTGCCGATCGCGAGCACGAAGTACGCGATGAGCAGGAGCGCAACGTTGCGCACCCAGTGCGAGCGTTTCGGCTTGCGGGCCGGAACGCCTGCGCCCTGCCGGGCGACGGGCTGGCCGGGGCCGGCACCCGCCGCGCGCTGGCCCGACTGCGGGACCGTTGCCTTCGGGCGGTCCCGCAGCTGCCCGTAGGCTTCGTAGTCTTCCATGACGGCTAGATCATAGCGGACGGGCGTATCGCCCTTCGGCCTGCACGCGCCACTTCAGGGCGGATGCCCCGATGCACCGGCGCAATATCGCCCGATTCCTGGCGACTGCGATCGCATTCCTCGCACGTCCGCGAGATAACCTCCAACTGTCCTTGAGACGGGTTCGGACCGCGAAAGGTTCCGGGTGCCATCCGTGCCCCACCCAGAGCTGCACGCCGTCACCGGTGCCTTCAGCTACACCGGGAAGTACATCACCCGGCGCTTGCTCGCGGATGGTATCCAGGTGCGGACGCTGACCGGCCACCCGGACCGGCCGCACGAGTTCGGCACGAACGTGGAGGTCCGCCCGCTGCGGTTCGACCGCGCGCTCGAGTTGGAAGCGAGCCTGCGCGGGGCAACCGTGCTCTACAAGACGTACTGGCTCCGGTCCGAGCGCGGCGAGAGCACGTTCGCCCGCGCCGTCGCCAACACAAAGGTGTTGATCGCCGCCGCCGAACGGGCGGGCGTGGGCCGCCTCGTGCACGTCAGCATCGCGAATGCGGACCGGGCGCCGTCCCTGCCGTACTACCGGGGCAAGGCGGAGCTCGAGGCTCACATCAGGGCCTCGGGCTTTCGCACGCGATCCTCCGCCCGACGGTCCTGTTCGGGGCCGAGGACATCCTCATCAACAACATCGCCTGGGTGCTCCGGCACCTGCCGGTCTTCGGCGTCCCCGGCGACGGCTCGTACCGCATGCGGCCAATCTTCGTCGACGACATGGCGAAACTCGCCGTGGAGTGCGCGCGTGAGACAGACAACGCTACCATCGACGCCGTCGGTCCCGAGGTGTTCCGGTTCGACGCGTGGGTCCGCCTGCTGGCGAGGACCGTCGACAGGCGCACGCTCATCGTGCACATGCCGCCACGATTGGCGCTGGCCGCGACCACGGTCATTGGTCTTGCCCTGGGCGACGTCGTTCTCACGCCTGATGAGGTCAAGGGGCTGCGCGCGGACCTCCTCACGACGGATGCGCCCAGTGCGGGCCACACGCGGCTGTCCGAATGGTTGACGGAGCACGCCAACGCGGTGGGCCGGCGCTACGCTTCGGAGGTTGCCCGTCATTACCGCTGAGGCAGGCGGCGGATATGATCCTCCCATGCGGATCGGCCACGGATTCGACGCACACGCCTTCACCGACGCGCGTCCGCTGATGCTCGGCGGCGTACACGTCCCGCACCCGCGAGGGCTGGCGGGCCACTCGGACGCCGATGTGCTCCTGCATGCGGTCATCGATGCGCTGCTGGGTGCGGCGGCCCTCGGCGACATCGGGGGGCTGTTCCCCTCCTCGGACGCGCAGTGGGCGGGTGCGGGCAGCCTGGATCTACTCGGCCGCGCGTACGAGGTGGTGCGGGCGCACGGGTTCGCCGCCGTCAACATCGATTGCACGGTCGTCGCCGAGGAGCCGAAGCTCGCCCCTCACATCCAGGCGATGAGGCAGGCCATCGCCGCCGCGCTGGCCATCGACGTGCCGCAGGTGAGCGTCAAGGCCACGACCACGGACGGCATGGGCTTTACGGGGCGCGGGGAGGGCATTGCCGCCTTCGCCGTCGTGTTGTTAGAGTAAACGCACGAAAGGCCGGACCTCCGTGCAGGGGAGTACGCGGTGCGTAATCTCACCAAGCCCGGTTTCATGATTCGCCGCATCGGCGCAACCGGAGCGCCCTGCGCCTGTCCCGAGGGGTGTCCCTGCTGACGGACGCCCCCAAGACCGCCGAAACCACTCGAGACCTTACTGGGAGGACACCGTCCTCATGTCTGTCCTGAGTTCCATCAAGCGCGATATCCAGGCCGTGTTGGACCGCGACCCGGCCGCGCGCAATGCCGCCGAGGTGGTGCTGGCCTACCCGGGATTCCAGGCGCGTGAGCTGCACCGGCTCGCCCATACGTTACATAAGGCCTCCGTACCCGTGTTGCCACGCGTGATCTCGAACCTCAGCCGCTTCGTCACCGGGATCGAGATCCACCCCGGCGCCAACATCGGCGAGGGGCTGTTCATCGACCACGGCATGGGCGTGGTGATCGGTGAGACAGCCGAAATCGGCGACGACTGCAACATCCTCCAGGGTGTAACCCTCGGCGGCACCAGCACCCACCGTACGAAGCGACATCCGACCCTCCGCAACCGCGTCACCGTTGGCGCGGGGGCGAAGCTCATCGGCGCCGTGGAGATCGGCGACGACGCGCGAATCGGGGCGGGCTCCGTCGTCGTCACCAATGTCCCGCCGAACGCCACGGTCGTGGGCGTCCCCGGGCACGTCGTTGCCTACCACGATTCGGGTAGCGACACGATCACGAAGCTCCCGGATCCGGAATGGGATCGCATCGACGCGCTGGAGCGGCACATCGAGCGCATGGATCGGCGCATCCGCGCCCTGCAGCAAAAGCTGGAGGAGGCCGGCATCCGGACGGCTGAACTGACACCGGATAGCGGCGAGCCCCTGCACCTCCATCGCTCGCGCGAACTGACCGAAGGCGACGAATCCGGACCGAGCGCCGCGCTCTCCAGCAGGGAGGCAGTCGGCGGTTGATCCGGCTCACGAATACCCTTACTCGCCAGCTCGAGGACTTCCAGACCCAGGGCGACACCGTCACGATGTACGTCTGTGGCGTAACGCCGTACGACTCGTCGCACATCGGCCACGCCATGAGCTACGTTGTCTTCGACGTCGTGAAGCGCTATCTCACCTGGCGCGGCTGCGCCGTGAAACACGTACAGAACTTCACCGATATCGACGATCGCATCATCGAGCGAGCAAATCGCCTCGGCACGACCACGGATGAGCTGGTCGAGAAGTACATCAACATGTACTTCGACGATATGCGCGACCTGAACGTCCAGCCCGCCGACGTCTATCCCTACGCCACCCAGGAGGTGCCGGAGATGATCGAGATCATCCAGCGCCTCATCGAGAAGGGCTTTGCGTACGAGACGAAGTCGACGCTCAGCGAGTGGTCGGACGTGTACTACCGCGTATCGGCGAAGAAGGACTACGGGAAGCTCTCCCACCGGACGCAGGAGTCGTTGATGGCCGGCGCGCGCGTCGAGTCCGGCGAGGAGAAGGAGAATCCGGCCGACTTCGCGCTGTGGAAGGGCGCAAAGGCGGGCGAGCCTTCCTGGGACAGCCCGTGGGGCAAGGGGCGCCCCGGCTGGCACATCGAGTGCTCCGCGATGTCGTTGAAGTACCTCGGCGAGCGCATCGACATCCATGGCGGCGGCGAGGACCTGATCTTCCCCCACCATGAGAACGAGATCGCCCAGACCGAGGCCTACACCGATGCCGTCCCCTTCGTGCGCTACTGGCTGCACAACGCCTGGGTGAAGATGGGCGAAGAGAAGATGTCGAAGTCGCTCGGCAACTTCATCACCATCCGCGATGGCCTCAACAAGGTCGGGGGCGACGGGCTGCGGCTCTGGGTGCTCACCTCGCACTATCGCAAGCCCCTGTCCTTCAGCGAGACAACGCTGGAGGCGGCGAAGAACGGCGCGGATCGCCTGCGCACGGCCGCCCGCGCGCTGAGTGAGGCCGGGGACGGCGGCATCGACCTGGGCCATCACCGAGAGCGATTCGCCGCGGCGATGGATGACGATCTGAACACACCGCAGGCGCTCGCCGTTCTTTTCGATCTCGGCAAGGAGATCAACCGTGCCCGCGACGAGGGCAAGGGCGTTGCGACGGCGCAAGCGCTGCTGATCGAGCTGGGTGGCGTGCTTGGTCTCCGCCTGGAAGAGGCGGGCGGCTCCATCGAAGCGGCGCCCTTTATCGAGCTGCTGATCCAGATTCGAACGGAGCTGCGTGCCGCGAAGCAGTTCCAGCTCGCCGACCGGATCCGCGAAGGCCTCGCCGGCCTGGCCATCACGCTCGAAGATGGCCCGCAGGGCACGACATGGAAGCAGGATTGATCGCAGTCCCGTAAGGGGTGCGCCTACCGGCATCCAGCTCCTGTAACAAGAGCGTTTCCGCTCTCGCGCCCGTCCCCGTCCAGGCCGATCCTTCTGAGGAAGGGAGACCGGCCGCATGTCCTCGATGTACTGGGATAGGTTCACGACACGACGTGTCTCGCGCCGGCGGCTCCTGCAGTCCGCGGGCGTTGCCACGGCTGCTGCAGGCGCTGTGCTGCTGGTGGGCTGCGGCGGCGGCGGGCAATCCCCTGCCCCGACGCCTGGGCTGCCCCCGCAGTCGGGCGATCTTTCGCAGCCCGACATCCTGAACCCGCTCGCTCCGCCCGTGCGCGGCGGTCGCTACGCGGTTTCGCTCAACGAGCCCTTCGATACGTTCGATCCGCACCTTGGCGTCGCGGGGTCGACGGACTTTTTTCCGCGTCTCTATAACAGCCTGGTCCATCAGTCGCCGACACGTCCGGAGTTCTTCTTCTACGATCTCGCCGAGTCGTACGAGAATCCGGACCCCCTGACCTGGAACTTCAAGATCCGCCCCGGTGTACGCATCGGCCCTAACAGCCTCGGTGTGCCCGAGCGCGACCTGGGCCCCGACGATGTCGTCGCCACATTCGACCGCATCCGCAACGACGCCCGCACCAACAACGGCTCCTTCGTGAAACAGTACGTCGAGTCGGTCACGGCCAGCGGCGCCGTCGTGACGATTCGCACCTCGAAGCCCTACGCGTGGTTCCTCAGCCGGGTCGGCTCGTACTTCAACACCATTCCACCGCGCGAGCTTCTGGCGACTGACGCCGGCCTGGCGAAGCTGCGGGACCAGAGCGCTGGGGCGGGACCCTACCGGCTGGCATCCGCGGCCGAGGGCGAAGGCGCGGTGATGGAGCGCAACCCTGCCTACTATCGCAAGGATGATGCTTCCGGCCTGCAACTCCCGTACATCGACGCGATCGACGCGAAGATCATCACCGACCGCTCCGCCGCGCGAACCGCGCTGTTCTCGGGCCAGATCCACTCTTACTACACCGACGGCAAGGCCGAGGCCGATGAGATTCGCGGCCATGGCGACTTCTACATGGAAGAGATCCCTGGCTCGACGTTCATCTCGGCGGTCATGAATCCCGAGCGGCCGCCGTTCAACGACCCGCGCGCGCGACGCGCGCTTGCCCTCGCGCTCAACCGGCAGCAGTACGTGGACATCGTCTACCAGGGCGATGCGAAGCCCGACGGCCTCGTGCACTGGACGCTGGGCTCGTACGCCTACGACGGCGAGGAGCTGTCGCGCCGGCAGCCATTCGATGTCGCCGAGTCGAAGCGCCTCGCCGAGGCGGTCGGTGGCATGCGCGTTCCGTTCCTCTACCCCGCCGCCGTGACCCTCGACCAGCACGACTCCCACCTGCAGGTGTTCTTCGAGCAGATGAAGCAGGCCGGGATCGAGTTGGACCCGCAGCCCTTCGACCTGACGACGTGGCTCGAGAAGTACGTGGAAATCGATTACACGCTCACGCTCGCGCTGAACCAGGTGTACGAGACGCCTGAGATGCCGCTCGACTTCCACAGAACCGGCGGGCCTCTCGGCGATCGCTCCTATTCGGCGGGACTGGGCGACGCCGATATCGACGCCGCCGTAGATCGCACGAAGCAGGCGCTCGATCCCGAGGAGCGGAAGTCGGCCGTGCTGGCCGCACAGGACCTCATCTGGTCGAAGGAGCCCGCATTCCTGCCGCTCGTGACGCCGTATCGATATCGTGCGCACAGCCGGAAGCTGCACGACATGCCCGCCGGTATCGGGACGAGCCATCTGTGGTTGACGACGATGTGGCTGGAGGCATGAACGCATGTTTGTTAACGGATTCGCCGAAACGGTCGATTCCAGGCGCGTTCGGTTGCCGCTCCAGATTCGCGTTCATATAATGCCCGGACGCCCCTGAGCAGGGGAGAGTTGGAGCGCAGGAGCCTGTGGCGACATCGGATCCGACGACGGGAGTACGCAACATCCTCGTGCCGGTCGACGGATCCCCCGCGAGCATGGACGCGGTCGCTCTGGCCTGCGGCATCGCGAAGAAGAACAAGGGCAAGGTGTACGCCGTCCACGTCATCGAAGTGCGGCGTTCCCTCCCCCTCGATGCGGACCTCACGGACGAGGCATCTTCGGGCGAGGACGTTCTGGTGCGTGCGGAGCGCGTGGCCCGGGACCTGGATTTCAAGGTAGAGGGCGAGCTGCTGCAGGCGCGGGAAGCCGGCCATGCAATCGTCGATGAGGCGATGGAGCGCGGGGTCGATCTGATCCTGATGGGGGCGGAGCACAAAGCGCCCCTGGGCGAATACCAGATGGGACGGCTGACGCAGTACGTCATGCGAGCCGCGCCCTGCAACGTTTGGCTGTGGCGTCACCCGGTACGCGAATAGCCGGACGAAGGTGGGAGCAACGTGAAGGTCGTCATCATGGGCTGCGGTCGGGTCGGTGCCGCCCTCGCAGCGGATCTCAGTAGCGAGGGCCACGAGGTCCTCGTACTCGACACCGATCCGTCGGCCTTCCGCTTCCTCCCGGACAGCTTCACCGGCACCACGTTCGTCGGCAACGGCCTCGATATGGACGTGCTCGAGAAGGTCCGGCTCCGGGACGCCGACGCCTTTGTCAGCGCCACCCGCGGGGACAACCGCAACGTCATGGCCGCACAGATGGCCAAGCACGTGTTCGGCGTTAAGGTTGTCGCCAGCCGCGTCTTCGACCCCCTGCGCGAGGAGATGTACCGGAACATGGGCCTCCGTACGATTTTCCCCACGCGTGTCCAAGCGAAGCGCCTCAAG
>JACRBR010000055.1 GCA_016213125.1 Chloroflexota bacterium
ACCTCGCGAACGGGACCTACACCGTCGGTTGGATGACCACCGGCGCGGAAGACGGCCACGAGCGCTCGGGTACCTTCGTGTTCAGCGTCGGCGCGGCGAGCGCTCCCGCACCCATGCCGACGCCCATGCTGGACGACGACCGCGACCACGGCGAGTCGGCCATCCCTGCGTCCGGCACGGATCACGGCGCGATGGATCACGAAGCCATGGACCACGACGCCATGGTGACCAGCATGGGCCCCGTCCTCACCGGACTCATCGTCGTCCCGCTGGTCCAGCAGAACGCTTCCGGCGTCGATGGCCGCGCCGAGATCCTTCCCGTTGAAGGCGGCATGAAGTCGCAGGTTGGTGTCTACCTCAACGGCATCGAGCCTGGCAGCACGCAGCTGGCTATGGTCCACATGCAGGGTCTCTGCGGTGGGCCGGTTGGTCCACACGAATCAAGCCTTGACGGCGTGACCTCGGTCGGCGTGCCCCACGGCCGCTCCGTCACGGTGATCGATGTCCCGTTCAGCATGCTCGCGGACGGCAAGCATGCCATCATCATCCACGCCAGCGACAAGAGCGTCATCGCCTGCGGCGTCATCCCTAACCAGCCGCGCGCATCGATCACCCTGCCATCCGCCGGATCCGCGGGAGCAGGCCGCGGCGGCGCGCTCCCGCCGTCCGGCGTCCTCCTCGCGCTCGGCTTCGCCTCGATCGCCGCCGGGGCGGGAATGCTGCACGGGAAGGGGCGCGAGAGCCAGTAACCGCTGCGCAGGGGTGGGGAGACGCAAACCTCCTCTCCCCTCCGGATTCTCAAAGCGGGAGGTAAACCTTTCAACCTTGTCAGGCGTTCAACCCACACGCATGCGTATAGCGTCCGCAATCCGCACAAAGGCGGTGAGCGGCGCTCCCCACGCGATCCGCGGCGCCGGTTCGTTGGAGGACCAGGCGGGGCCGTCGCGGCTCACGGTGTTATCTGTCTGGGTTCGACATACGCCAACACTGAAAGGAGCACCTCATGCGGTTCCTCGGTTTGACGGCGCTCGCCGCCGCGCTCACCACAGCGATATTCTCAAGTACGGGTTCAGCCGGAGCGAAGACACCCACACCACCCACCACGGGCGGTATTGTGATCCACATGAACGAACAGAACGGCTCGGGCATCGATGGCCGCGCCGAGATCTTCCCCGCGGACGGCGGCACAAACACGTTGGTCCAGGTATTCATCAACGAAGTGGAGCCCGGCGGCTCCTACCCCGCCATGCTCCACCTCCAGGGCTGCGGCAGCCTCCTCGAAGTGCACCTGAACCCCGCCGTCGCCCTGGCGGGCGTCACCACCGCCCGCTCCGTCACCACCGTCGACAGGCCGTTCTCCGAAGTCGCGAACGGCAAACACTTCGTCGACGTCTACGACCGCGATGTGCATGGCGGCGCTGGCCAGCTCATTTCCTGCGGACAGATTCCCGCCCAGCCCCGCCCGCCGGAGGTGTTGCCGCCCTCCGGCGCCGGACCGGGCGGACCGGGCGGACCGGGCGGCAACGCCGCCGCTCTCGGTGTACTGTTGGTGGTGGGAACCGCGATCGCCGGAGCGGGGGCCGCTCTGCGCCGCTCCCGATCGCACAAGGAGTGAGCTGATGATGACGAACCGGAGATGGGCTGCGACCGCGGTCATGGGAATCCTGGCGATCGGTCTCGCCAGCCCGCTCTGGAGCGCGGCTCCGGTTCTCGCTCACGCCAGGCTCAAGAGCTCGACGCCGGCGAAGGGCGCGATCGTCCCGGTCGCGCCTTCCGCCGTCGAGATCATCTTCACCAACGACATCCAGAAGATCGCCGGGAGCTACGACATCGCCATCAACAAGGACCGCGGCCCCTCCGTCACCGGCGGCCCGGCCGTCCTCGACGACGCCGATCGCTCGAAGCTCTCGGTCCCGCTCAAACCGGACCTCGCCCCCGGCCGCTACGTCGTCAACTGGAAGAACGTCTCCGATGAGGACGGCGATCCCGCCGAGGGCGCCTTCTCCTTTTACGTCGGCGACTACACGCCGAACACCGTCGACCTCACCAACGATGCCCAGCTCGAGCGCGTCGGCGCTGAGTCGGAGGAGACGCCCGCCGCGGGCGACACCCCCACGTCTTCCGAGGACACGCCCCCGTCCGCTGCGACGTCGGCCTCGACGCCGGCCGCGGTCGTCACCACTACCAACGGCGCAGAGTCCGACGGCGGCGATGGTGGCAACAACAACGTGATCTGGATCATCGCAGCAGCGGTCGGCGCCGGCGTCATCGCCGCCATCGCCGGATTCGCCGTCATGCGGGGGCGCTCGTGATGAACGTCCTCCGCGCGGCAACCCTCACGCATCCCGAACGGCGGCGGGCCGCATGATCTGGTGGCGAGGGCTGGGCACGAGATGGGGACGCATCGCGGCGATCACGCTGGCGCTGGTTCTCCTGGGCACACTGGTCGCGCAGGACACCGCGCCTGTGGTGCACGCGCACGCCGCCCTCATTCGCAGTAGCCCCGAGAACGGTGCGCAGGAGAGGCGGCCTCCCGCCCGCGTCTTCCTCTACTTCAGCGAGAGCGTCGAGGCCAAGCTCACCGAGATCAAGGTGTTCGACGTCGACCGCAACCAGGTCGACGAAGGCGATACGCTCGTCGACGAAAAGGATCGCACGGTCGGCTCCGTCGGCGTCCCCACGCTCGATCCCGGGCTCTACACCGTCGAGTTCGCCAACGTCTCCTCCGTCGATGGCCACCCCTGGACCGGCATCATCCAGTTCATCGTCCTCAACCCCGATGGCTCTGTCCCACCAAACGCCACCTTCGACCCCGAGGCCGGCGCCGAAGCAGGGTCGACCGGGCTGCTCCCGAAGAACCTGGACGCCGCACTCAAGTGGATGGCGCTGCTGGCGCTCGCCACGGCCGTCGGATCGGCGCTGTTCGTCGCGCTGGTCGTGCGCCCTGCCGCGTCGTTCCTCGATGAGGAGGACCATAAGGCCGCCGTCGACGCCGGCGACACCTGGGTGATCACCATCGCCCATGTGCTGCTGCCCGTCTCGTTCATCGCCTCGGCACTGCTCGTCGTGCTCGCCGTCAATCGCTTCGAGACCTCCACCTCCATCTTCGAGTACCTCACCACCGTCCACACTGGCCGCTACCAGCTCGCCAACCTCGTCCTCGTGGCGCTGGCCCTTGTCGCCGCCGACGTGCTCTATCTCAGCGGCAACCGCCGCATCCGCCAGGTCGCGATGGCTGCCCTGATCCTCGCGTGTGGTGGCGCCATGCTCACCTACTCCCTCATCAGCCACGGCGCGACGGGCGAGGGCCGCTACTGGTCCGAGGCCTCGGACTTCATACACTTCGCGGCGTCGTCCGTCTGGCTGGGCGCGCTCGTGCTGCTGATCCCGCTCCTGCGCTTCCGCCACAGCCGCTTCGCGGACGACCCGGTGGGCTTCCTCTACGTCGCCAACGCCTTCGATCGCTTCTCGGTCGTCGCCGGACTCAGCGTCTTCACCGTCCTCACCAGCGGCGTATTCAACGGCCTCGTGCAGATGCCCGAATGGTCCGCCTTCACCGACACCACCTACGGCCGCGTGCTTCTGGCCAAGCTCATCATCGTCGGCCTGCTCTTGCCTGTCGCCGGCCTCAACGCCTTCATCCTCAAGCCGCGCCTCGTCGCCGCCATCGATGGGCTCTACCAGCAGGGAGGCGCTAGCAGCGAGGACCGGCGCGCATCGTGGTCACGGCACCTCGCCTGGCTCCAGCGCGCCTTCCCCGTCACCATCGCAGCCGAAGTCGTGCTCGTCGTCGGCGTCTTCGCCTCCGTGGGCGTCCTCACGCAGACCTCAACCGCGAAGGGCGAGATCGCGCAGAAGGAAGCGATCAAAGCCGCAAGCACCGAGTTCGTCGATGTGAAGGATGCTGGCGACCTCCAACTCGGGATCGAGGTCCAGCCGAATAAGGTCGGCATCAACCGCTACGCGCTCACCATCCGGAATGCCGACGGCTCGCCGGCGACCGACGTCACGCAGGCCCGCTTCCGCTTCACCTACACCGACCCCTCCCGCCCCGATGTGGAGCAGCCCACCGCCGAACTGCTCCTGCGCGCCACCACCAATCCGGGCGTGTACGAGGGCCAGGGCTCCTACTTCACGCAGGTCGGCTCGTGGCAGGCCGAGGCCGGCATCCGGCGCGCCGGTAAGGATGACGTCGCCCGCACCTTCATCATCTCCGTCGCCCCCTCTGAGAGCGCAGCGAAGGAGGCGGGCGGCCCCTTCGCGCTGCCTTTCGATTCGTTCACCTGGAACATCGTGCTTGGCGCTCTGCTGGCGGTGAGCGGCGTGATGCTTCTCCTGTACCGCGAGCAGTTTCGCCCTCTCGCGGCCCAGGGCTACCGCATCGGCGTCACCGTAGCGACCGCCCTCATCCTCGGCGGCGCCGTCCTCTGGTTCGGCGTGCACCCCCACAAGACCGTCGCCGACCCCTCGGCCGGCAACCCCGTGAAGGCCACCGCGGACTCCATCGAGAAGGGGCGCCTGCTCTTCCAGCAGAACTGCGTGACCTGCCATGGGGCAGAGGGCCGCGGCGATGGCGCACAGGCCGCCTCCTTGAACCCCGCGCCCGCCGACTTCCGCCAGCACCTGCCCTACCACACGGATCCGCAGTTCTTCGCCTTTGTCGCCGGCGGATTCCCGGGCTCCGCCATGCCCGCCTTCCGCGAGCAGTTCTCCGACGAGGACATCTGGAATCTCGTCAACTTCATGCGCACGTTCGAAAACGTTGCTCAGCAGTAACCCCGTCCCTCCTCCCTTGCCCGTTACCCCAACCCCCATATCCCTTGTCCCTTGTCCCTTAGCCCTTGTCTCTAACCCCTTGTCCCTTGTCCTCTCAGGCCTTGTCCCTCCTCGACAACGCTCGCCCATCTCTCTAGACTTGTGATACCCCGCCTCCAGGCGGGTTCTTGTTCCGCGGTGCTTGCTCCGCAGCGACGAAGGATTCGACCATGGCCAAGGATGTCGAAGTTCAGCGCCGCCTCGCGATCTCGCGGGTCCCCATCAACAAGCAGGACCCCGAGCTGCGCAAGAAGAACTGGGACGAGGTCTTCCTCGGCTTCGATCTCGACGCCGCAAAGACCGAGGCCATGCGCTGCATCCAATGCCCCACGGCGCCCTGCCAGCAGGCCTGCCCCGTCCACAACGACATCCCCGGCGCCTTCAAGCTCCTCGAAGACGGCGACGTCTTCGCCGCCGCGGAGAAGTTCCGCGAGACCAGCAATCTGCCCGAGCTCTGCGGCCGCCTCTGCCCCCAGGAGCGCCTCTGCGAGGGCGAGTGCGTCGTCGCCTTCGCCATCCGCCCCGACTCCCACCAGGAGCCGCCCGTCACCATCGGCAAGCTCGAGGCCTTCGTCACCGACTACCAGCGCCGCAACGGCGGCATGCCCATCGTCGTCGTCCCTGAACCCTCCGGCTTCAACGTGGCCATCGTCGGCGCCGGACCGGCCGGCCTCGCCGTCGCCGAGGAGCTCGCCAAGCAGGGCCACGCCTGTACGATGTACGACGCCTGGCCCGAGCCCGGCGGCGTCCTGCTCTACGGCATCCCCAACTTCAAGCTCAGCAAGGACGTCCTGCAGGACAAGCTCAAGTACCTCGATCGCCTCAATGTGAAGTTCGTCGGCAACACCTGGATCGGCAAAGACGTCACCATCGACGACCTCTTCGCCCAGGGCTTTCACGCCGTCTTCGTCGGCACCGGCGCCAGCCTCGGCGGCAAGCTCTCCGTCCCCGGGGAGAACCTCACCGGCATCTTCGCCGCCACCGAGTTCCTCGTCCGCGGCAACCTCCGCCCCGACCAGCTCCCCGAGCACATGCGCGACGGCCTCCAGGTCGGTGAGGACGTCGTCGTCATCGGCGGCGGCGACACCTCCATGGACTGCGTGCGCACCGCCGTCCGCCTCGGCGCGAAGCGCGTCACCTGCGTCTACCGCCGCACCGAGTCCGAGATGCTGGGCCGCACCGAGGAGCGCAACCACGCCCGCGAGGAGGGCGTCGACTTCCAGTTCCTCACCATCCCCCTGCACTTCATCGGCAACGACGACGGCCACGTCACGGGCGTCGAGTGCCAGCAGATGGAGCTGGGCGAGCCCGACGAGTCCGGCCGACGCCGCCCCATCCCCATCCCTCACTCCGAGTTCATCATCCCCGCCGACAGCGTCGCCATCGCCATTGGCTACAACGCCGACCCCATCATCAAGGACGCGGCCCCAGGCGTGCAGACCAACCGCTGGAACCTCGTCGAGGTGGACAAGAGCACCTTCATGACCAGCCGCCCCGGCGTCTTCGCCGGCGGCGACAACGTCAACGGCGCCGACCTCGTCGTGACGGCGTTAGCCGACGGCCGCCGCGCCGCCACCGCCATCCACGAATACCTCGACTCCCTCCCCCCACCGAACCTCCGCCGCTGAGGCGAGTTCACGGTTATCAGTTCTCAGTTTTCAGTCGTCCTACCCGTAGTGCCCCATGCGACAGCGCCAACACCGCCTCACCCACGTCCCTACCGGAGCCTCTGTGCCCTCGGTGCCTCTGTGGTGAATTCCCTCGACACAAAAGAACAGGGCCGGTCGAATGACCGGCCCTGTCTCGTCTTTGTTGCCAGGCCTGCTGCCCGGCCGCCGCTCCTCGGGAGCCTGGCTAGCAGGTTACCCCCGAGGTGTTGCGGTGGTTGTTGGGGCCACAGGCCTCGCAACTACGATAATCCATCCGCATCACCTCCTTTCCTGAAAGCAACGATACCAATTCGAACCTGAACCCGTCAACGCACACACGAGCACCAGCCCCAAACGCGTAGCCGCGGGGCTTCAGCTCCGCCGCGATGTGGTGCCACCAAACGTGCTCCGCATGCGACAGCGCCGCCGGTCCGCCACCTGTCATTCCGGGCGCAGCGAGGAATCTTGTAGGCCTACATCCGCACGTCCATGCGCCAGCGCCTGCCGACCGGGAACGCACACGACAAACTGTGAACTGCTGAGTAACGACTTGCCTACGTCAGGAACGAGAAGATCGACTCCCGCCGCACGATCCGCCGCAGCACCAGCGCGATCCCCAGCCCCACGCACGCCACCGCCGCACCCGCCGCCGCGTCCAGGAAGTAGTGGTTCGCCGTCAGCACGATCCCGCTCAGCGTGAACAGCGGCATGATCACCGCCGCCCACCGCACCCACCGCCGGCTCGTGCACGTGCCGATCGCGATCGCCACCAGCAGGTCCCACCCGAAGTGCAGCGACGGCATCGCCGCGTACTGGTTCACGATCTTCGGGTTCTGCAGCACGTAGTACGACTGCGCGTGGATGATCGTGTCCACGAACCCGAACTCCGGCATGTACCGCGGCGGCGCCAGCGGCACCGTCGTAAACCCGATCAGTGCAATCAACCCCGACAGCATGAACGCGTTCCGGAACAGCGCGTAGTTGTCGCGGTGCCGCGCGTACAGCCAGAACGCCACGATGATGATGACCGGCAGGTGCCCGTAGATGTAGATGTAGTTCGCCGCATCCACCATCCACGACTGCGGTAACACATATTGCTGCAGCGACGCCTCGTGGAAGATCCCCAGCCGCCGCTCGATGCTGATCAGCCGCGTCGCGTTGTCGAACGCATCGCCCGCCCGCCCGCCGACCGCGCTCCGCACGATCTGGTACGCCGCGTACGCCGGTACGATAAACAGGATCTCCGCGAGCAGCCGCCAGTTCTTCTCCAGCAGCTGGAGCGCGCGATTCGTCGACCGCGGTAAGGAGATGGCGCCTGCCCGGGGCGCTGCGCGTTGCATATGACCAGTATATCTGCCTGTCAAGAGTCCCCTATGGTGCGTTCGTACCCTCTGCCGCCGCCACAGCCTTCATCACAGCTTCAATCGCATCGCCGGTGACGTTCACGATCGTGTCGATCTGCTCCTCCGTTATGATCAGCGGCGGCGCGAGCAGCAGGCTCTCCCCTTTCACCCGCGTGATCACGCCTCGCTCCCGCATCGCCTTGGCCAGCTTCGGCCCCACCCCCGCCGACACCGCGAACGGAGCCTTCGTCGCCTTGTCCGACACCACCTCCACCGCCGCCATCAGCCCCAGCCCCCGCACATTCCCGACGTTCGGCATCTCCCGCAGCCGACCCAGGCCCTCCTGCAGCCGCCGCCCCATCCGCTCCGCGCGCTCGACCAGACCCTCGTCCTCGATGATGCGCAGATTCCGCAGACCCACCGCGCACGCCGTCGGGTGCGCCGAGTTCGTGCACCCCAGCATGAACTTCGCGTCCGCCGGGTTGTCCCGGATCACCTGGTGCACGCGCTCCGACATGATGAAGCCCGACAGCGGCACGTACGCGCTCGTGATCGCCTTCGCGAACGTCACCATGTCCGGCACGACGCCCCAGTGCTCGAGCGCGAACCACTTCCCCGTCCGACCGAACCCCGTGATCACCTCGTCAGCGATCAGCAGCACGCCGTACTTGTCGCAGATCGCCCGCAGCCGCGGCCAGTACCCGCCGCACGGCGGGATCACCCCGCCCGCACCGTGTACCGGCTCCGCGATCACCGCCGCCACCGTCTCCGCCCCCTCGCGCTCGATCGCCCGCGCCACGACGTCCGCGCATTCCGGCGTACACGGCCCGCCCCCGCACGCTTCGCAGCGATACGGATAGCACGTCGGGACCTGCACGAAGCCCGGAGGCTCCGGCCCGAACCCCTTGTGGAACGGCGCCATCCCCGTGATCGCGGTCGCCGCCAGCGTCCCCCCGTGGTACGCCTCCGTCCGCGAGATGACCTTCACCTTCTCCGGCTTCGCCTGCAGGAACCAGAAGTACCGCGCCGCCTTGATCGCGAAGTCGTTCGCCTCCGACCCGCTGTTCGCGTAGAACACCCCCGACATGTTCGGATAGACCAGCCCCAGCAGCTTCTCTGTCAGCCGGATCGACGGCACGTTCGCGTACCCGGTGTACGCGTTCGCGAACGCCAGCGTCGACATCTGCTCCGCCGCCGCCTCCGCCAGCTCCCGCCGCCCGTGGCCCACCGCCACATTCCACAGCGACGACCGCCCGTCGATGTACGAGTTCCCCCGCACATCCGTCAGCACCGCCCCCTGGCCGGAGGCATACACCACCGCCCCCGCATGGTCGGCAGCATGCCACTGCGGGTGCACAATGTGCGCGAGGTCATACCCCTCCAGCCGAAGACTCTCTGCCTCGTCCATCAGGATCGGTCCATTTCAGCTTCAAACCGGGAGTTTGTTTTGTAATTTCGACCCCAAATCATAGCGTTATGTCCTGTCTTCAGAGGGCCCCGCTCCCAGCCAGGAATTGTTCACCCGTCTACACACCGCTCCAGTACTGGCGGAATTATACGCGAAACAACGATTGGCGCGTCCGCCAGTCCGGGTGGGTTGACTGCACTTGGCCATCAACATATGCTCGCCTGACTATACGTCGAGTCTGACGTGACTCGCACCCGTGCGAAGCGGGCCTGCGAGGGAGGCGGTGCGTCACGACAACCGTTGCCATATCCGCGAGAGCTCCGACAGCCCGCAGGCTCGTAGCTTTGATGGTCGCGGGATTCGCTGTCGTGCTCGCCCTGGTTCCCGGGGCCAATGACGGCGCTCAGAGTGCTGGCGTTGTCGGCTCGCAAGGGGCCGGGAGCCAAGCAGCAGTACTCATCTGCCCCGCTAGCCTCGGCTTCGGCGACATCAGCGAATGCTCAATCTCGGCGGCGAGCGAGGTTGATGTATACACATTCAGTGCGTCAGCGGGCGACCGCATCCGAACGATCACGGCGGAGACTTCAGGAACGCTCACTGCCCGGACCGAGATACGAAATCCTGATGACTCTGTGGTTTGCGGTTCGACCGCGACGCAGCAGAGCTGCGTGCTGGGCGGAACCGGGGCTGGCACCTACACGGTGCGCGTTAGGGACAATTCGAACACAGCCACCGGCAACTACAGCCTCTACATTCAGCGTCTCAACAACCCCCTCGGCTGCGCACCGCTCACCATCGCAGGCCCACCCACCTCCGCCTCCATCGCCGCCGCCACCGAGGCCGACTGCTTCACCTTCTCCGGCACCAGCGGCGATCTCCTACGCCTCCTCGCCGTCGAGACGGCAGGCACGATGCAGTTGGAGCTCGAAGTGCTCCGACCTGATGGCACAACGCGCTGCATCTCCAGCTTAAGTAACTTCTCCTGCACCCTCGATACGCCAGGTACCCACACGGTGCTCGCCTACGACACCCTGGAGAACCGGCTTGGTGACTACACCTTCTCCCTCTATCGCCTTAATAACCCCCTCGGCTGCGCACCGCTCACCATCGCCGGGCCGCCTACCTCCGCCTCCATCGCCGCCGCCACCGAGGCCGACTGCTTCACCTTCTCCGGCACCAGCGGCGATCTCCTACGCCTCCTCGCCGTCGAGACAGCGGGCACGATGCAGTTGGAACTCGAGGTGCTACGGCCCGACGGCACAACACGCTGCATCAGCTCCTCAAGCAACTTCTCCTGCACCCTCGATGCACCCGGCATCCACACGGTGCTTGCCTACGATGTGCTTGAAAGCCGGCTCGGCGACTACGCCTTCTCCCTCTATCGGCTCAACAACCCCGTCGGCTGCGTTGCTCTGGCATACGGAGCGCCCCCCATTCCCGGTTCAATCGACTTGGCCGAGCAAGACTGCTATCGGTTCACTGGCGCGGCGGGCGACGTAGCCCGCGTCGCCGTCAGCGAAACTGCCGGTGCGCTCAACACTTACACGGAGGTGTTCCGCTCCAACGGAACGAGCCTCTGCCCGGCCACAAACGCCCGGCTCTTTGCTTGCGCGCTGGATGCGTCAGGCGACCACACGATCGTGATCAGCGATCTGGGAGGCACGGATACTGGCACGTACGGTGTCTCAATCCAGAAAGTCAACAGTCCCAACACCTGTACAGGCATCAGTTCCAACACTCCGCCCCTGGCGGCCTCCATTGACCTTGCAGCTGAGCAAGACTGCTATCGGTTCAGTGGCGCGGCGGGCGACGTAGCCCGCGTCGCGGTCAGCGAGACTGCCGGGGCGCTCAACACTTACACGGAGGTGTTCCGCTCCAACGGAACGAGCCTCTGCCCGGCCACAAACGCCCGGCTTATTGCTTGCACGCTGGATGCCTCAGGCGACCACACGATCGTGATCAGCGATTTAGGAGGAACGGATAATGGCACATACGGTATCTCGCTCCAGAAGGTGAATAGTCCCAACACCTGCGGCGCCATCGGTTTCAACCTCCCGCCGCTCACCGGCTCGATCGACATGGCTGCTGAGCAGGACTGCTATAGCTTCAGCGGTGCGCCCCCAGATGTCGCTCGCATTGCCATCGGTGAGACCTCGGGGTCGCTCACCACCTACACCGAAGTGTTTCGGCCGGATGGCACCAGCCTGTGCGGTCCCACCAACGGCTCTCTGTTCTCCTGCACCCTTGATGCGCCGGGCCCCCACACGATCGTGGTCAGCGACCTGGGCAATACCGATTCAGGCACATACAATCTCGCGCTGCAGAATCTACTCCCCGTGATATTCTCCTGCCCGATCGGGAGCTCCCAGCCGATTGCACTCTTGTCCGACCAGCCTGCGCAGTGTGACGTTATCGTCCCAGCCGATACGCCAAACCTCTTCGTGACGTTGCGGAAGGACACGGCATGGAACGGAAGCGTCGAGATCACGAAGGATGGCGTGCCTCTGGTGAGCAAGAGCGGTTCGGGGGACATGGCGCTGCAACTCGTTACGCCCCAGGCGGGGACGTACGTCGTGAACCTGACGGGCGCCGGAACGGGCGTACTGTCGGTAGCGGGCTCGCTACCCGCGCTGACGCTTGGCGAGTGGGCTACGGGCACGATTCTCCGGCGTGGCGGGAACGCCTGGTACCAGGTGGACATCCCGCCCGGCCCGACCGAGCTCTGCTTGGCCCTGGAGACGCTGGGGCTCTGGAGCAGACTGGAGGTGCGCTTCGGCGGCCTCGCGGGTTCGCCGGTCTGGTCGGCGACAGGCGACCGCGCGAGCCTGTGCATTCCGTCGCCGGCGGCCGGTCGGTACTACGTATCGATCTGGGATTCCGCCTGGATCCCGGGCGGCAATCAGCATCGCGACCACCTGATCCGGGCGGACGTGACGCCGATCGTGTTTCCGGATCTGGATCCGGTGATCACGAGCTTCTCCCCCACAACCGGAGGAACGGCCGGGCCTGTCACCGTCACGATTCACGGCGCGGGGCTCGATCCGGGGGCGAGCGTTCGCCTGTGGAGCGAGAGTGCGCTTGACTTGTTCGTTGATCCCGAGTCCGCGAGTGGTTCTTCTGACGGGAGAATCCTGGTCGCGACATTCGATTTCTCGTCAGTGCTACCGGGGTCATACAAGCTGGTCGTAAGCAACTCCGCCGGCAAGCAGGCGACCGCTGACGAGAGATTGACGGTGCAGAACGGAGGGGCCGGAGGATTGTGGGTGGACATTCGGGGTCGCGAGGTGATTCGAGCCGGAGCTAACCGCTGGAACAGCTATACGCTCACGTTTGGCAATGACGGGAACATCGACCTTGATGAGGAACACATCATTGTCATAAGTTGGCCCAAAGACGGCGATCTAGTTGTGGTGGGTGGAACAGGAGCGTACGGGAACCCACCCCCGCCGGCGCTAGTCGACGGATTCAGAGAGGCAGCGGCGATTTTGATCGCTCGCGTCCCAGCGCACTCCTCGCAGTCAATCAACGTTAGTTTCACAAACCCGAGCGTGGGAGAGCTTACGCTCAAGGCCGCCATCCTCCCGCTGCGGGCGCTCAACGAACTCCAACCCGCGCACGCGCAAGCAGCGATGGCGACGCAAACCTTCTCTCCCGCCCTCTTAACCGCGATTGACGACAATAACCCACCTGTGGGATCCAGTGTGTTCGTAGGCCCCGACTTGCGCGCGGGGCATCCCAATCCCCTGGGCCATCAGGCAGTCATTGGTGAAGGCACGCAGCCAGGCTCGAAGGTCGTTCTGGATCCATTTGTGCCGGGCCCGGGCGGCGAACCACCCTCTCTCGAACAATGGAAGAACGCATTAGGCGTTGGGCAGCCCTTTGGACCGCGCTACCTGGGCGCGGCGACGCCACCCGGCTGGACGACTACCATCGGCAGCCAGGCGGCAGACAAGGCTCGTGAGATGATCGCGGCCGCGGCCGTACTTCCAGATTGGAGAGGCGGAAAGAATGCAGGGCAGGACGGTTACTACAGTTGCGCAGGTCTCGCTGAATATGTCTACGAGTTCGCTGGACTCAATCCGAATCAGGGTCCAACTATCGATCCTTGGGCTCTGCAGCCTGGCATGAACTACCGGGCGTGGACAGGGAGATCGGACTACTACCTACCTTACCCCCTGTCCATGATGGACCAGTATGGTTTGCTGCCCATTTCAGACTTCGTGGAGGATCTGGGAGGTCTGCTCGGTCTTGCCCTCACACTGAGAGAAAAATTGTTGCTCGCAGTCAGCTCAATCTCGCCCGAAGACAAGTTTGGCCCGACCGGCTACGATCCCCCGGATACGCCACCAGCGGAGCGCCAGCGGTTCGTGCGGGCGGACACGCAGTTTAACTACCGCGTCGACTTCTGGAACAAGGAGGACGCGCCTGCGCCGACGCAGGACGTGTACATCACCGACCAGCTCGACACCGACCTCGATTGGAGCACGCTGTCGTTTACCGAGATCGGCTTCCTGAAGTGGAAGGTGTCGCTGGAGGGTGGCCAGTATTTCAATGTCGATGTTGACCTGCGGCCGGACGTGGACCTCATCATCAACGCAGAGGGCTCGTTCGACCCGTGGACGCGCGAGATCCGCTGGGAGTTCCACTCGCTGGACCCGCTGACGCGCGAGCCGCCTGAGGATCCGTTCGCCGGCTTCCTGCCGCCCATCACGGCGTCCGGGTACGAAATCGGGTGGGTGAACTTCACCGTCGACCCGCTGCCCGGCCTAGCCGTGGGCACCCGGATCGAGAACCAGGCGCTTGTGAAGTTCGACGTCGACGTGTTCAAGCCAGCCCCGCCGGGCGGTCCGTACGTCAATACAATCGACGCCGACAGCGACAACGATTTCGTCGTCGATATGGAAGACAACTGTGATCTTGTTACCAACCCCGGGCAGGAGCACAGCGACGGGAACTTCATCGACCAGACGCCGCCCTCCACCCAGGACGACCGCACCTGGCCCAACTCCGACCCCGCCGGCGACGCCTGCGACACCGACGACGATAACGACGGCATCCTCGACGTGGACGAAGCCGCCGGCTGCAACGCCAGCGGTCCACTGCTGGCCACCAACCGGGACACCGACGGCGACCGTTTCCTCGACGGCGCCGAGTGCGCGGTCGGCACCAACCCGGCCAGCGCGGCCAGCAAGCCGACGATCGCCCAGTGCGCGGCCTTCCTTGGCGTCGCCAGCACGCTCGATACCGACGGCGACCG
>JACRBR010000056.1 GCA_016213125.1 Chloroflexota bacterium
CGCAAGAGTGATCCGGCTCGCTTGGAGATCGCGCGGCCCATAGCCTACGCTCGCCAACGGCCAGGATCATCGGCGCCTAGCGGCAAGGGATCACAGGCGCCCCCGCCCGTGAAGGGCCGGCCCAACCACGACCGAGCAACCGAAAACTGCCGAGCAATTGAATCTGGGAAACCCTAATGCAACCCACAAAACCGAGGCGGCCCACACAGGCTGAGCCGCTGCCACGCTCGACCTACATCACGCCGCTAAGGAGCCACTCGGCCGCGCGCTCGCCGATCATGACGGAGGTCAGGTGGATGTTGGCGCGGGGGCACTTGGGCAGGACCGAGGCGTCGGCCACGTACAGGTTGTCGAAGCCGCGGAGTCGGAGGTGCTGGCTGACCACGCCCAGCGGGTCGCTGTCCGGCGCCATCTTCGCGGTGCAGCTGGGGTGGAAGCCGCTCGAGGACACGTGCTTGCACCACTGGAACAGCGCCTCGTCGTCCTGGATCGTCGCCACGTTGGGGGCGCGGATGCCCGCGTTGAGATGGTCGAACGCCGGGTGTGACCCGACCTCGAGCCCGAACCGCAAGCCGTCGACGAGGCGCTGCGTGTCGTAGTCGTCGTCGCAGAAGTTGTGCTCGATCCGCGGTTGCACATGCGGGTCGGCCGACGTCAGCGTGAGGCGGCCCTTCGACTTCTGACGCTCGACGACGCTGCCGATCGAGTACACGAGCGTACCGCTGCGGGTCGGGATCTGCGACACCGGCATGAGCTGCATGTCGTTGCGGTCCGCGTCCGGGCTCGAGGTGTAGCGGTAGGTCACCTGCACCAGCGGGTCCTCGAACTTCAAAGCCCCCTCCGGGGCCGAGAACACGGCGCCGAGCATCGGATGATCGTCGAGGCTCGCGCCGACGCCCGGAATGTCGCGTACGACGTCGATGCCCAGTTCGCGCAGGTGCGCCTCCGGGCCGATGCCGGACCGCAGCAGCACCGCGGGCGAGCCGATGGCCCCGCCGGCGAGGATGATGCGCTCGCCCTCGACCGTCTGCACCGTGCGGCCCGTCTCGACCTCGACGCCGGTCGCGCGCGAGCCGTCGGTGAGGACACGGCGGATCATGCAGTCGCCGCGGATGGTGAGGTTGAGCCGGCGACGCGCGGGCTCGATGTAGCAGATCGCCACGCTCATGCGCAGGCGCCCCTGCTTGTTCATGGGGTGGGGCGCGAGGCCCGTCGACTGCGGATCGTTGTTGTCCTTCGCCTCGGGATAGCCGAGGTCGCGCATCGCTTTCATGAAGGCTAGCTGCACCGGGGCCAGCTCGTCGTCTCGGTAGCGGCGGATGGGGATGGGGCCGTTGCGGCCGTGGAAGTCGTCGTCGAAGTCCTGGTCGTTCTCCAGCTTGCGGAAATAGGGGAGCACCTTCTCCCACGACCAGTCGGTGTTGCCCAGCTCGGCCCACTCGTCGTAGTCCTCAGGCAGGCCGCGGAGCGCGATGGCGGTGTTGATGGCGGAGGACCCGCCGACGACCTTGCCGGCGGGGAGAGCGAACTGGTGGCCGGTCGTGTTGGCCTCCGCCATGTAGTCCCAGTTGTGGGGCGCGTAGGCGTTGTTATGCCCGTTCAAGAGATCGTCGGGCATCTGCTCGGTGGTGGGGTAGTAGGGCCCCGCATCCAGCAGCAAGACGGAACGGCGGGGATCCTCGGACACGCGTGCCGCAATGGTGGCCCCGGCCGCCCCCGCGCCAATGACGATGACGTCGTACTTCATGGGGGGATTCTAGCGCCGCCGCGAGTGTACGGAAGTGCCGAACGTCCCCGGTTTGGCATCCCAGCGAACGAGGAGTAGCATCATGCGTACGATGCGTTTCCGGATGATCACGCTCCTCGCGATCCCGGCGGTGGCGCTTTTCACCGTCGGCTTCGCCATCGGCTACACCTGGGCGCACCGTGACGACGAAGCCGCTGAGCGGAACGAAACGCAGGGATATGACCTGCTTCCAACGCCCGAACCAATCATCCCGATCGTCAGTAGCGACCTCGAGCTGTTCGAAGAGTTTGAGCGCCAGACGACAGAGAGCAGAAGGGCTCTCGTGGCCATGGAGCGCGATCTAGTCGACTGGGCAACGGAGGATCTGGCCCAAGGCGACGCCTTCAAGGAACTGGAGGGAATCTGCGAAGGAGCCCCCCTGCCATCCGAGACATTCTACGTTGATGCGAAGCTCGACCTGACGGCCGAGATCTGCCTCAGCGCGCAGTTAAAGACGAACAGGTCGCTCGACGACATCGCCGCAACAGTCCGGACAATACTCCGACCAG
>JACRBR010000063.1 GCA_016213125.1 Chloroflexota bacterium
GATCCATCCTGGTCGCGTACTTCGACGATAGCACTGCCGGGCGGAACATAGAGCCGGGCGTAGTCGCCGTAGGTCCCGCCGAGCATCAGTTTTTTCGCCAGCGACGGATCCCGTCCGGCTTCCCACGGAGCGAGGTTGTTAAAGTAGTCGACTGACACCGTGTTGTGCGCGGCGCCCTCGCCATCGATGCGTACGTCTACGTCGATCGACTGCTCGACAACAGCATTGAGCTTGGTGCCGTTGACGCTGGCATCGACGAGCATGATGAAGTCGCCAGCGTCGTACCGGACCTCTCCCGACAGCCCCAGCTCCCGGACCAGTGCCTGCTGCTCCTCGTCGTGCAGGTAGAGAAGCAGCTCCTTCTGCTCGCCGAGTTGCCGTAGCAGATCGAGAAACTGGCTCCAGCCACCGGGACCGGGCTGGAGGGCACGATCGAGCACGTTGTGCGCGAGGAGGGCGACGAACTCCTTACGGTCTCCTTCCGGCTCGGAGGGGTCGCGTGTGTACTGCTCCGTGAGGTCGAACACGTTGCTTGCGGAGGCGACGGCGTCGTATTCCGGCACCGGCACCGGCCCGGTGATAGCGAGCAGGTGCTCCAGGGTGCGCACGTTGATGCCGATGACGCCATCGACCTGCGAACCACCGCCGAGCGTGTAGAAGCGCTCGGCCTCGCGCGCCGCCGTCGGGAAATCCGGGGACCAGTTGGAGACGGCCAGGTTCCAGGTCACGCCGCGGAGCAGGTAGCGGTCGAGGGCCGCGGGCGGCGCATCGTACGTGCCCGTCGCGCGCATCCAGTCGAGGCCGAACTCAATCGCGTCCGTGAAGTCCAGTGTCGTGATCGCGCCGCGATCCAAGCAGAGGAGGCCCACTACGCTCACGAGGCCGCCCGTGGGCAGCAGCTCGGCGTTGTTGTGGGCAAGGACGAGATAGCACTTCGGGCGATCAAAGCCGAGGAATGCGGGCAGGAAACGTTCGGCCTCATCGTAT
The DNA here is from genome assembly GCA_016213125.1 of Chloroflexota bacterium. Lineage (GTDB taxonomy): Bacteria > Chloroflexota > Dehalococcoidia > DSTF01 > JACRBR01 > JACRBR01. The sequence continues at coordinate 988 of JACRBR010000063.1, forward strand.
GTCTCGACAAGCTCTGAAAGCCGGTCTCGGCGCGTGTCGACAGCCTCGACGGCGCCGGAGAGGGGCGGAAGGAGGGACTCTTCCGCGATGCCGCTTCGAACCGCGTCTACCGTTGTGAGGCGCTGCGCGATGACATCGAACGGCCCGCGCGTCCGGTCGAGGACCTGGAGGATCTTCTGCAGCAGGGTGCCATCGCCCTCGGCTCGGATCTGTGCCACCTGAGCGGCCGCGTCGACACCAGATGCGCCGATCACGCCCGCCTGCTCACCGATCTGGGCGAGGCCGGTGATCGCGCGCGCCTGGGTCGAGATGAGGGGCACTCGTCCACCCACCCACATCACTGGATCACGCCGCACGGTCGCGTGGGCCGACGAGAAGCTGCGTTGCGCCGCCTCGAACGCGCCGCGGGCTTCCGCCAGCTCGTCCGGTGTTGCGTCCAGCCGTTTGGTTTCCAGCACTTCCTGACCTCGCTGGAGCGATGCACGCCCCTGGTTCATCTGGCGAGCGACGATCGCCATCCGATATGTCTCGATCACGCTGAACGCGAGAAGCGCGACGATCGCCAATACCAGCAGTTGCCTGCGCCGTGTTACTCGCCCCTGCCGTTGAGGCAGGCGTTCGGTTGATGACGCGGACAAGGGCGGTGGCTCCTATCCAATGTGTGCCGCGGCTCGCGCGGCCTCTCGATTTAGCAGGCCCCGCCGGGGCTCAGGAGCGAAGCGCTCCGCCGTGACCGGCGGAGGCGCATCGCCAGCAGCACCAACACTGCGCCGGCTGTCAGGAGCAGGAGGGCCGTTGGCCCGATTGCATCGGGACCAGGCCCACTGCCGGTGCTGGGCAGCTCGATCGGCGCGAGGGCCGGCTGTGCCGCGCCGAGCACGACGCCGACTCTGCCGGCGACGGTGCCGCAGATGACCTCTACCTGGATGGTGCCGGGAGTCGTACCCACATTGAGCATGGTGCGTACGACACCGGATGCGTCCGTGGTGACGTCCCGGGGTGAAACGCTGGCGGTGTTACCAGGCTGGCTGGCGACATAGGCGACGCACGCCTGGTTCGCGAGCGGATCGCCACTGGCATCACGCAGCGTCGCCGTGATAGCCACCTGCTGGCCGGGGCCGGCCGTGGTCTGTGCTGCCACGACGCTCACGCTGCCATCGGGGGGCGGGTACTGCGCGTGCGCGACTCCCGCCGTGGCGGCCATCAGGATCGTCGAAGCGACAAAGGCTGCGATCATTGTGATCCTGCGCATCTGTTCCTCCTCATTCTGTGTGTTGGACACCGAACGATCGGCGCCGACTTCTACCAGCGAGGACCCGGTCCCCGCTGCTACTCACGCAACGTCATGCTTGCCGTTCTCACCGGGGTGGCTGAAGTCGACGACGCGCTCACCGCCACCGTGGCCGTTCGATGCAGCTGCGCCAACGGTCGCGAGGGCCGGCAAACGCCTCGGACTGTGGCCGTTCTTGCCGCCTGATCCGTCGCGGCCCCGGACCGCGTACGCGCGGTCGTAGTAGTAGTAGGACCCGTATGAGCCGCGACCACGCCGCACCTTGTTCAGGACGACGCCGAGGACGTTGGCATCGGCGCGGGCGATCGCGTGGTAGGCGGCGCGCAAGGCGCTGGCCCGCGTGCGGCCCTGTTCGACGACGAGGATCGTCGCATCGGCCTTGGCGGCCAGGATGCGGGCATCGGCCACGGCAAGCAGCGGCGAACTATCGATGACGATGAGATCGACTTTCGCCTTGATCTGTTCGATGACGGCATCGAAGCCCACCCATTCGAGAAGCTCGGTCGGGTTGGGCGGGAGCGGACCGCTGGGGACAACGAAGAGATTCGGGTGGGTCGTGGGGATCAACGACTCGTCGTCCAGAGACGCACCGTCGAGCAGGACCGACGTCAGGCCCGTGGTGTTTTGCAGGCCGAACGCGCGGTGGAGGGTCGGGCGGCGAAGGTCGGCGTCGATCAGGGCCACGCGCTTGCCGGACTCGGCGCAGGCGAGCGCGAAGTTCGCGGAGGTGGTGGACTTGCCATCGCCGCTGTTCGCGCTGGCGACCAGGATCACGCGCGCGGGCCGGGCGATGGAGCTGAACTGAATATTGGTGCGAAGAATCGCGTAGGTTTCCGCCTCGTGCATGGGGAGGCCGCGGGTGCTGAGGGGAATGCGGTCCTTGTCGTGGGGCAGTCGGCCCACTTCCCCGAGGGTGGGAAGGCCGGCGGCAACGTTGATGTCGTCGGAGGACTTGATGGTGTCGTCCAGGTATTCGATCAACAGCGCCAGACCGCCCGCGAGCACGATGCCCATCAGGACGGCGAGCGCCACGTTGAGGCGGAGGTTGGGCGAGATGGGCACAGACGGCACGGCGGCCGGTTCGACGACGCGCGTTGTGCCCGCGCGCGTCAGGGCATCGCTGCTTTCTTCTTGCACAAAAGTCTGCGCGACCAGATCCGCCAGGCGGGCGGCCCTTTCCGGCGACTGGTCGCTGACCGAGACGGTCACGAGCTGGGTGTCCTTGACGGCACGGGTATCGAGCTTCGACGCGAGCTCGTCGACGGTGAGGCCGGGCTCGCCGGATTGCTCCACAACGGACTCGAGGATGGGCCGCTTGGTGATGAGCTCGCGGTATGTCTTGGTCAGGCGTTCGCTGGTGAGCACATCGCTGTACACAATCGACCCAGGCGTTTCGACCTGGTTGATGAGGAGCGTGGCGGAAGCCCGGTACGTGGGGGCGATGGTGCTGGTCACGAAGAATGCAGCGGCGCCGGCAATCGCGGCGCCGGCGATCAGCAACCACCACCAACGGCTGAGCAGCGCGAGGTAATGCGTCGCGTCGGCCGGCCGAAGGGATTCGTTCGGGATGTCATTCGTTGCACTCATGTGGCCTCGTCTTCCAGACATTGGTCGCAAATGTGCATGCCATCGACAGACCGTCAAAGCAATGCAGGGCGAAGCCTAACCGGGAGCCGCATAAGGGTTTCAAGGAAGAATGTCACCGCGAGTTCTCGACGCGGTTACAGGTCTGTCTCACAGTGCGGATCTTCGGGAGTTCCCCTGGGGCATTTCGGCGATACACGTGGCGAAGCCGCCTCTGCCGTCACTCGCGAATGGCGCGGGCGGGAGGACCGCCTAGGCGGCGTCGTGCGATCGATGATCCATTTCCGGTTCATCGCCGGCGAGGAAGAACGGGGTGACATCCTGCAGAATGGCGCGGGTTTCATCGATGAGCCGAACGGGGTCGCTGATGTCTCCCGACACCGCGTTTCCGGCGATACGAATCTTCCAGGCATGGCCGCTGTGGCCCTGGTTCAGGGCGCCGCGCAGGGCTGCATGTAGCTGCTGTTCGGTATTTTCGAACACGAGGGGCACAACCCCGGGCGCGAGGATGGCGAGCTCGTCCGGCCGCAACGAGGCGAGCGTGTCGTAGGGGCTGAGCTGTTCGCGGAGCGCCGCGGCTACGGCGCTGAGATCTTCGCGGCTGAGGCGCTGAGGCTGGCCGCCTGGATCCTGGCGCGCGGCCTGCAGGAGGAAGACGCGAAACGAGCGGTCGCCGACTGTCGCGCGGGCGATCTCGAGATCGAGGCGATCGAGGAAGTACTGGCGGTTGTGCAGGCCGGTGCTCTCGTCGAACAGGGCCGACCAGGCGACGAGCATCTCGCGCCGGCGGGACGCACGCAGCAGGTAGGCAATGGACAGCGCGGCGAGCCCGACGGCGAGGACAGAAAACATCAGCGCGAGGCTTCCGGGCCCCGTGTACGTATCGGGGTCAAGGCCTGATGGCAGATACGGAATGGTCCATGCGAAGAACATTCCGGTGACGACCAACGCCGCGACGCGTGTGAGGCGGCTGAGTTTCAGATCGCGGAGGTAGTGCTCCTCCACCATCGTTGGATCAACGGACGAGGATTTCGGCGAAGCAGCCATGACGCCCTCCGGCTACACGCGATGCGCTACATAGAGATTCGGCACATCCGACGCGGGCTGGGGGCCTCCCTTGGATGCGACTCTCTCAGGTTCGTTTCAGGTGGGTTGCTTGGGCGCTTCCCAGGCGGAATCGCGCCCTGGGGCTGACCGCGGAACCCTTTCGCGTGGCCACCTTGAAGCACGCCAAGCGGGACGGCCATGTCAACAACAGGGGTGACAGGGCCAAATGGCACGTTCAGGTCACGCTGAAGGGCCCTGTGGCGATGGTTCTGGCATTCGTTTGATCTCACCAGACGTCCCGGGCCACGGAATACTGTGCGGTGGAGGTGCGGAATGCGGCTGTCTCGGCGTCGGTACCTGCGTCTAGCGGCGGTGTTCAGCGCAGCCATGGCGGTCGTCATCGCGGCGCTCGTCCTGTCGCGCTGGGGCCCAACGGTCACAGCCGCCACTACGACGGTGAAAGCCGGCAGCGTCATCGGCGTGCCAGATCGCTACATCAGCCCCAACATCACGATCCAGCAGGGCGACACCGTGGAGTGGAAGCTGGCGGCCGGGCGCCACGATGTCGTGGAGTTCGCGAACGCGTTCAGGTCCCCTATGATGATCGGCAGTGGCTATACGTCCTGGTCGTGGACGTTCAACGCACCGGGGATCGTGGGCTACTACTGCTCCATCCACGCCGTCCCGAGCGAACTCGACACGAATGGCGACGGGGTGTTCACGGCAAGCGATACGCCCGACACGTACAACAACATGGTGGGTGTCGTCAACGTGCAGGCTCCCGCCACAGCGACGCCGACGGAAACATTCACGCCGGATCCCAGCTCTACGCCGGCGCCGACGGACACGCCCACGACGGTGCCCACCGCGACGAACACGGCAACACCGACCTGGACGCCGACGGCAACGGATACGCCGGGACCCAATACGGTGCCCGTAGACACCGGCAACTACTTCTTCAGCCCACGAACGATCGCCGTCCGGCCGGGCGACACGATCAGGTGGATCAACACGAGCAATCTGCCGCACACTAGCACATCGCTCGACGGCCTATGGGATTCCGGGATCATCGCGCCCGGGGGATATTTCGAGAGGACGTTCAGCGCGGAGGGGTCGTTCAATTATGAGTGCGAGCTTCACATCGACCAGAATCAGTCGGGGCGGGTCGATGTGAAGGTAGACATTACGCCAACGAGCACACCGGAGGGGTCGCCAACGGCGGCGACGACCGCCACAGCCACAATAGAGAACGCCACGCTCGGGCTGGCACAGGCGTCGCCCGCGGTCCCACCCGCGCGCCCGGTGCGGGGTCCCATGACGATGAATGTGGGCATGTCCGAGTATGCCTTTGATCCCGCGGGGGTCTCGCTCTACGCAGGCGACACAGTGCGGTGGACCAACAATGGCACGATGCCGCACAACACAACCGCTAACGGAGGCGCATGGTCATCGGCGATCCTGATGCAGCCCGGCGAAAGCTACTCGTTCACGTTCAGCGCTCCCGGAACGTACGCGTACCAATGCTCGCTGCATGCCGCGCAGGGGCAGGTTGGCGTGATCGTCGTGCGAGAGGGTCTGCCGACGGCGCTTCCCGCCGCGGGCCAAGGGCCTGACGCGGGGCCCGCGGGATCGAACTGGCTCGTCATCGGGGCGTCGGCGGCGGCCATGGCCCTCGCCGCCGGCATCATGCGCGCCCGGGCAGCGCGCCGTCGCCGGGTGGTTGCCCCAGCAGACAACGTGTGAAGGGCGAATGGCCCATCGCCATGGTGCCGAACGCCTACGTGATAAGCGCGAGGCATGCGTCACACTGCGGCCCATGCCGGCCACGGTCGTAACGGTCACCACAGGCAGCAGCCGATCGCCAATCCGGTCGCTGCGGCATCACGATTACGCGCTCATGTGGATCGGGCTGCTTCTTGGCAGCGCCCTGATGCCGATGCAGTTCGTCACGCAGATCCTCTTCCTTTCGGACCACGCGGGGGAGGGATCGCGGCTTATCCTGTCCGGGCTCCTCGGCGCGTCGCGAGGCGGCGCGATGCTGACGTTCAGCCTGTTCGGCGGGGCGCTGGCGGACCGATTCGACCGCCGCCGCCTGCTCATCGGGTCGCAGTCCGCAGGTCTGCTCACGGGCGCGGGCATCGCGATCGTGATGATCACGACGCCCGGCGGGCCGGTGATGACGCTCTCGCTGTTCATCGGGTTGGTGTTTCTGGCGTCGGGCCTGACGGCGATCGATGCGCCGACGAGGCTCTCGATGGTGCCGGAGTTGGTGGGGCGGGAAGATCTGCCAAACGCCATCGCGCTGGACGCAGTCGCCATGCAGGTTGCATTCCCGCTGGGCCTGCCGTTGACCGGCGTGCTCATCGACACGATCGGATTCGGGTGGACATACGTGGTCACGCTGGGCGCGTACGCGTCGCTCATCGCAACGGTCGCGATGATGCGATACCGGCCGTCGCGCGGGTCGCACACCCGGCGATCCTCCGTCGTCGGCGATATCCGGGAGGGCCTCTCGTACGCCCGCGTGCGGCCAGCCATCCTCTGGGTCATCGCGTTATCGTTCGCGGTTAACGGCCTCGGGTTTCCGGTGGTTGCCAACCTGGGGCCGGTGTGGACCAGCCGAATCCTCGGCCTCTCGCCGACGGGGGTGGGGTTCCTCGCGATGACGTGGGGCATCGGGTCGATGGTGGCTTCGCTGGGGATGACGAACGTCGGGCATTTCCGCGGCAAGGGGTATCTTTTGATCTCGGCGGCAGCAGGATTCGCGCTCTGCGTGGTGCTCTTCGGCTATTCGCGGTCAGTCCCGCTGAGCGCGGTGATCAATGTCGGGCTGGGAAGCCTGCTTGCGCTCTCGGGCGTGACGGCGACCTCTCTGGTGCAGCGCGTGGTTCACAATGACGTACAGGGGCGGGTGATGAGCCTGTTCATGATGAGCCAGGGCGTGTCGCAACTGCTGACGCTGCCGATCGGTCTGTTCGCGCAGTGGGCGACGTTCGAGCTTACGATGCCGCTCATGGGATGGCTCTGCTTCGCTACGGTCCTCGCGATCGCGGTGAGCCAGCCATCGGTGCGTTCAGCCGGGCATCAGGCGGCCGTGGAGTAGGAGCCGCGCGGTCCCTTACAGGTACGCCGTCTCCTGGTATCCGCCAAATACGTCGCGCATGGTCTCGCACATCTCGCCCAAGGTCGCGTGCGCATTCGCAGCATCGATGAGCGCGGGCATGACATTGGCGCCGTTTCGGCACGCCTGCTCCAGGGCGCGCAGGGTGCCTACCGCTGCGCGGCTGTCGCGTTCGCGCCGGAGCGAGCGCAGATCTTCGATCTGGCGATGGTATGCGGCCTCGTCCATCTTCAGGACGGGCACATCCACGGATTCGTTTGCTACGTGGCGATTGACGCCAACGATGATTCGCGCGCCGGTCTCGATCTCGCACTGGCAACGATAGGCAGCGTCGGCGATCTCCTGCTGCATGTACCCGGCCTCGATGGCGCGCACAGCTCCGCCCAGGTCCTCTATGCGATGGAGGTACTCATTCGCCTCTCGCTCGATGTCGTTGGTCCGCGATTCCACGAAGTAGCTGCCGGCCAGCGGATCCACCGTATCCGTGACGCCGGTCTCGTGCGCGAGGATTTGCTGTGTCCGAAGGGCCAGCAGCGCGGCGTGTTCGCTGGGCAGAGCGAGGGCCTCGTCGAGGGAGTTGGTGTGGAGCGACTGCGTGCCTCCCATGACGGCAGCCAGCGCCTGAAGGGCGGTGCGGATCACGTTCACCTCGGGCTGCTGCGCGGTGAGCGATGCACCCGAGGTCTGGGTGTGAAAGCGCATCCACCACGATCGAGGTTCGCGGGCGCCGAACTGGTCACGCATGATGCGGGCCCACATGCGGCGGGCGGCTCGGAACTTGGCCACCTCTTCGAAGAAGTCGTTGTGACAGTTGAAGAAGAACGACAGCCGCGGCGCAAACTCGTCGACCGCGAGGCCGCGATCGAGGCAGTAGCGAACGTAGGCAATGCCATCGGCCAGCGTGAAGGCGAGTTCCTGCGCCGCCGTCGAGCCGGCCTCGCGGATGTGATAGCCGGAGATGCTGATGGTGTTCCACAGGGGCATGTGGCGCGAACCGAACTCGATGGTGTCGACGACGAGTCGCATCGATGGTTCGGGCGGGTACAGGTACTCCTTCTGTGCAATGAACTCTTTGAGGATGTCGTTCTGCAGCGTGCCGGCGAGTTTGGCCCGTGGAATCCCCCGCTTTTCGGCGGCGGCGATGTACATCGCCCAGATGGGAGCGGCGGGCGCATTGATGGTCATCGACGTGGTGACGCCGTTCAGCGGGATGCCCTGGAGGAGGACCTCCATATCCCTCAGCGAAGACACCGCTACGCCGCAACGGCCGAACTCGCCTGCCGCATCCGGCGCGTCGCTGTCGTAGCCCATGAGGGTCGGGAGGTCGAAGGCAATGGAGAGGCCGGTCTGGCCCTCAGACAGGAGATAGCGGAAGCGCGCGTTCGTTTCGGCCGCGCTGCCAAATCCCGCGAACATGCGCATCGTCCACGGCTTGCCGGTGTAGCCGGTCCGGTGGATGCCACGCGTAAACGGGAACTCCCCTGGATCGCCGAGGTCACGCCTGTAGTCGAGGTCGCGTATGTCCGATGGCCCGTATACGGGGTGGCCGACTGCCGGATCGCCGCCGGCGCCCGAGTGATGGCTCTCGCTCATACCTGCATCATCGATCTCGCGGGCACGTCGCGACAAGCCCTGGCGAGGTTCCGAAGGAGCATCCGGATCGGAATCGCACGTGGGAGCATGCGCAATCGCACACAACAGAATGAAAGCTGCTGCTGCATTCGGAGGGGCTAAAGCCCCTCTAGTACTGGTGGTAGAACGGGGACTTTCAAGGTAATGACGGGCCACACCGGGGAACGCGAGCGCAGGGATCGCGCACCGGGTCATTCCCCCAGGAGCATCTTGGCGCCAGCCAGGGCAAGGACGTCGTTCGCACCGTCCTCGATGAGCGAGGCGCGGGCATCGCGATACAGCATCTCCACGAGCACACCCTTCGCCAGGCCCATACCGCCGAAGATCTGGATCGCGTCGGACGCCAGATCGAGCGCCGTCTGCGTGCACTGGATCTTCGCGGCGATGGAGTAGTGCGTGGTTGGGCGACCGGAGAGCAGGCGCCGATTCGCCAGCTTCGATAGCGCGCGCGCAGATTCCAGCCTCGTGAACATGTCGAAGAGCTTCCGCTGGACGAGCTGGTGCTGGGCGATGACCGTCCCTCCCTGCACCCGCTGCTGCGCGTACGTGAGGGCTTCCTCGAACGCCGCCCGCGCGACGCCGCAGAACGTGGTGCTCATCCCGGCGTTCGCGCTTGCCAGGATCGAATCGGTCGGTGAGCCGAACGTACTGGGCTCGGTGAGCATGTAGTGGCGCGGGATGCGCACGTTGTCGAAGAAGATCTCTCCCTGGTTCAGGGCGCGCTGGCCGAGCTTGTTGAGCGGCTTGCCGCGCGAGACACCAGGGAGATTGAGCGGCACGACGGCGACCCCGGTCCCTCCCATGCCGAGCGAGGGATCCACGCACAGGAACGCGAGCGTATGGGTGGCGAGCGTTCCGTTCGAGACCCAGGCGGACTTCTGGCCGTTGATCACCCAGTCGTCGCCGTCCCGGCGCGCCATGCACTCGAAGTGGATGTCGGCCCGGGCGCCCTCGCCGGAAAAGAGGATCGCGTCGGAACCGTGCTGGGGCTCGGTGGCGCACCAGCAACCGATGTACTTGCCCTCCGTGTCTTCCACGTAGGGCATGACGATCTCGCGCATCAAGTCCGGGTTGCCGGTCATCGCGGCGAACCGGAACGGCATCGAGGTGACGCCGAGGCTGATGGAGAGGCCGGCGTTACCCCAGCCCATCTCCTCTCCGACGACCCACGAGTCCATCGGACCCAGCCCCGCGCCGCCGAGCTCCACCGGGAACGAGCGCAGATGGTATCCGGCCTGGTACGCCTTCCGGAAGATTCCACGCAGGGGCGAGTCGGGGCCGATCACCTGCTCGGGGGTCAACTGATCGAGCTCCATGGCCCCGGGGCGCATGACCTCCGTGGCGAAGCGATTGGTCTCCAGGCGGAGCCGCTCCTGGTCCGGCGTAAGCTCGAAGGTGAGGTCAACAGCGCTCATGGTGGGTCTCCAGTGCTACGTGTTGAAGATGAGTACGTTCACTCCGCCGATCCCGGCATTTTGTACGAGGCCGGCGCGTGCTCCCGCTACCTGGCGCGGGCCAGCCTGACCGCGGAGCTGGCGCACGACTTCGGTGACCATGGCGCCGCCCGTCGCTCCCATGGGATGTCCCCTGCTGAGGAGACCGCCGTCCGTGTTCACGGGGCATCGGCCGGTGATCTCGGTGCCGCCCTCCCACACGAACGGACCGCCCTCACCCGGCTTCACGTATCCCAGCTCTTCGATGGTCAGGATCTCGCCCGGGGTGAAGGCATCGTGAACCTGCGTCACACGGACATCCTCGGGACCGATACCAGCCTTCTGGTACGCCCGCCTGGCCACGAGGCCGGTTGGGCCCTCGCCCTGGGGCGAGCGTTCTCGCGAGTACACGGGTGAACCGCCGGCCCAGGCGCGAAGGTGGACCGGCGTGTTGGTGTGGCGGCGAGCGAACGACGCGGACGCAAGGATGACGGCCGACGCGCCGTCGCTCGTGGGGCAGCACTGATAGAGGGTCAGCGGCTCGCAGACCATTCGCGAGGCGAGCACCTCCTCGAGCGTGATCGCGACGCGGTACTGAGCGTTGGGGTTGTGCATGGCGTTGCGGTGAGACTTGACGCTCACCTGGGCGAAGTGCTCCGGCTTCGTGCCGAACTCGGACATGTGGCGCTGGGCCATCATGGCGTAGGCGGCGGGCATGACGTTCAGCCCCATGAGCGATGCATAGCCGTCGCTGTCCACGCCGCCAACGCGCAGCATGCCGCGCTCCATCTTCTCGGCGCCGATGACCATGGCGGTCTCGACGGAGCCCGCGCGAATGGCATCTGCCGCGAGCATGAGGGAGCGCGACGAACTGCCGCAGGCCAGCTCGATATTCGTGATGGGGATGCCGTGCTGGCCGAGCTCACCGAAGATGCGCATGCCTACACCCACCGGGGGGCCGGTCCCGCCCACGCGACCGAGGTAGCCGGCCTCGACCTGGTTGAATTCGATGCCCGCGTCGTCCAGCGCCGCCAGCCCGGCCTCGCGCGCGAGATCATCGAGCGACTTCGTGGGGAAGCGGCCGAAGGGATGGAGGCCCACGCCGAGGACGACGACGTCTTCTCCGATGCTCATGTGGCGTCCGTTCCCGGCCGGAACGCGAAGGCGACGACGCGGTCGCCATCCGACATCCGGTCCGTGTCATACAGGGTCATGACCACGGGCATTCCGACGCGCACGTCGGTTACGGAACACCCGGTCACGATGGACTGCGTGAAGGGTCCGTCCTGCAACCTGATCTGCGCGATGACGTACGGCGGCTCGAGGATGGCGCCCGGAGGCTTCTGGTGGACGATGGTGAAGGTCCAGACGACGCCGAGGGGAGAGAGCAGGCACTCGTCGAGGCCGCGATGGCCACAGCCGAGACAGATGGCCCGCTGGCCGGCAAAGCGAGCTCCACATGAGGGACAGGCGCTGCCACGGAGCTGCGGCCTCTCGGCTGGGTCCGCGGGAATCGTGAACGCGGCTCCCTTGATCGCGACAGGTGTTCCGGCGCCCGCGGTCATGGCCCAGGCCTTTCACTCTTCGCGCGCCGATGAGCAGTGCGTAGCGCCACGGACCCGTACGCGGTTGATCGCTGGGGGGCGGGAGGCCCGGAGGGGAGAGTCCCAGGGGCGCGTTGGGGCGTTCGGGGGCGAGACACGATGCCTCCCGGAAGCCGCGGGTCGATGGCGAGTCTGGGCCATGGGGCCATGGCCATTCCAGTGACAAACGGCATTGGACCGGGGGCCATAAGCCCTGTGCGTTTCGGCAACAGGGCACTTACCGGGTGGCCCCCCCTAGCCTAGTGTGGGGCTCTGACGCACCGCTACCCCGGCCGGAGCGGCGTTCGTCCGTGGGCGGTCCACCGCCCTGCGGTGCGCACGCCCGCGAGGAGGGATAGCCATGGAACTCAAGGAAGTCATAGGGCGCCGGCGAACGATTCGTTTCTTCTTGCCGTTCCGGCCCGTGGAGCGCGAGAAGATCCAGAAGATGCTGGAGGCGGCGCGGCGGTCCTCGTGTGTCGGCAACGTGATGAACGTGCGCGGCATCGTCATCTGGAAAGACCAGGCGTCACCGGAGCTGATCAAGGCGATCACGCCGCCGCTGGGATACCAGCAGATGCAGACGGCTCCCGCCTTCATCTTCTGGTACAACGACATCGCCGCGTACCAGATCGACAAGTGGATCGGCGATCTGCACAAGCTGGCGGAATCGCGCCGGATTGGCACCGATGTCGCGTCCACGAAGGCGCAGATCGACCGCGGCCTGCGTCCGGCCTTCGCGGCGGCGTGGCAGCAGGCGGCCGTGGGCCCACTGGCGTTCATGGACGTAGGGCAGGCCATCGCGCAGGCGACGCTTGTCGCGTATGACGAAGGGCTCAGCACCTGCTGTATGAGTAGCCCGCGCCTGGAGCAGGTCGGAAAGCTGCTCGATCTGCCGGAAACGGCCGTTCCGGTGTGCCTGCAGGCCGTCGGCTACTCCGCCGAGCAGTGGGAGGCCGGCGGTCAGACCGTGAAGCCTCCGTTCGAGTCGCTGTTCTTCGAGATGCGCCACGGCACACCGTTTGAGGCCGACCCGGCGGTCGAGGAGGAGTTGCGCCGAGAGAAGATGATCCAGGCGCCGGCGCCGCTGGCCTGGCGCGAAGCCGAGCTGAAGTACCTGATGACGGCGCTTGGCCTTGAGGAACGCATCACCGCCTTCCCATTTCCAGCAGCCGCGCCGACCGGCAATGGCGCAGCTAGCAGCGGCGCTGCTGGAGACGCGAAGTCATGACGACGCGCTCGATACCGGTGCTAGACCAGGGCGCGGGGGAGTTTCGCCCGCCGGATCCGGATGCCGCCCGGCGTTGGGCACGCGACAAAGACCGCCGGCTCGTCGACAAGCGGATGACGGAGCAGGCCGCCGTCGAGCGGTTCGTTGCCGACGGGTCATACGTTAGCTACGACACGAACGTGTGGCGCCGTGGCCCCAGCTCCCTGATGCGGGAGATCATTCGCCAGCACAAGCGCGACCTCTGGCTGGCCGCGAAGTTCAGCGCCCACGACGCGACGCTGCTCACCGCCGGCGGCTGCGTGAGCAAGATCGACGTGGGCTGGATGGAAGTGGGGCGCATCATCACGGACGCGGTGCGCGAAGGCCGCGTGAAGATGTTCGAATGGACCAACGGCGCGCTGGCCTATCGCCACCTGGCGGGAGCGCTGGGCGTTCCGTTCCTTCCGCTGCGGTATGTGGGCGGCACCGATGTGTTTCACAACTCCGGTGCGCAGCTCATCGAAGATCCATACACCGGTCAGCCGGTGTGCCTGGTGCCCGCGGTGAATCCGGACGTCGCGCTCATTCACGTGAACCAGTGCGACATCTACGGCAACGCACGCGTGTTCGGCCCGGGGCTGGCGCCCGTCGAGACGGCGATGGCCTCGCGCCACGTCATTCTCTCGACGGAGGAGATCATCGACACCGACGAGATACGCAAGCATCCTGCACAGACCACCATCCCGTACTACGTGGTCGATGCCGTGGTCCACGCGCCCTTCGGATGCTATCCCGGATCCGTGCCGGGGCTGTACCGCGCGGACCTGGAGCACCTCATGGAGTTCGGGGCGGCGCAGCTGCAGGGAACGATGGACGCGTATCTCGAGAAGTGGGTGTATGGCGTCGCGTCGCACACAGAGATGATGGAGAAGCGGGTGGGGCTGGCGAAGATGCAGCAGCTTCAGGCCGATGAGACACACACGGAGGGGTACTACACGTGAGTAGCGCAACCTCGTTCACCGACAACGAAGCGATCATCACCTACGCGTCCCGTCTCATGGACGAGAACCGGCTGTATTTCGTCGCAATCGGCGGCCCGCCATTGTTGGCGGTGCTCCTGGCGAAGCAGCTCCATGCGCCATCCATCGCCTACGTCGTGGAGGATGGCACCATCGCCCCGGAGATGCGGCTGCCAGCGCCGGCTTTCATGATCGGCGCAGGGCTTGCCAGCAGCCGGGCGGTCGCCTGGACCGACATGAACACGGTCGATTTTCACGCGTCACGCGGATACATCGACGATGGCGTCCTGGCCGCGGTGCAGGTCGATGCGTACGGCAACTTCAACTCCACCTTCGCGGGCGGCACTTACGATCGCCCGGAACGCCGCTTCGGCGGGCCAGGCGGGGCGACGGAGATCGCCTCGCTATGCTGGCGCACGATGCTCATGACGCGCCTGCAGCGCCGCAAGTTCGTGGAGAAGTTGGACTTCGTATCTTCCCCGGGCTACATCGACGGCACGCCGGGCGCCCGGGAGCGGGCTGGACTGCCGGCCGGTACGGGGCCATACCGCGTGATTACCGAGCGCGCGATGTTTGGATTCGATGAAGAGACACACCGTATGAAGCTGCTTGCCGTCGCGCCATGGTCGAGCATCGACGACGTGCTCTCCGACATGGAGTTCCGACCGGTGGTGCCCGACGATGTTGTGCCCCTAGAGCCGCCAACGGAGCGCGAGCTGGACGTCCTTCGCACGCAGGTCGATCCGAGCGGGCGCACGATCGCCGGGGACTGGATCGTCCTGGATGGGGCCGCGCAGGCGGCGAAGGCCGCGCCTGTCGCGGGGGCGTCGTGACCGCCGGGCAGGCTCGCATCCCGGTCCGCGACGCTTTCCAGCGGCCTCTTCGCGACCTGCGGGTGTCCGTCACCGACCGGTGCAACTTTCGCTGCCAGTACTGCATGCCCGCCGGTTCCGACGCATGCGCGCCTTACCTTGGCCGAAACGACATCCTGGCGTTCGAGGAGATCGCGAGGCTTGTCCGCACCTTCGCGCGGCTTGGCGTGGAGAAGGTGCGTTTAACAGGCGGCGAGCCGCTCCTTCGCAACGGCCTGCCGGACCTCATCACAATGTTGTCGGATGGTCCCGCGCTGGATATCGCGCTGACAACGAATGGCTCCCTGCTGGCATTGCTGGCGGAGAAGTTGAAGCGCGCCGGACTGCAGCGGGTCACCGTGAGCCTGGACTCGCTCGATGAGCGGACGTTCCAGGCGATGAACGGCGCCTCCTTCCCGGTCGGGAGGGTGCTGGAAGGCATCGCCGCCGCCGCGGAGGCGGGCCTCGCACCAATCAAGATCAATACCGTCGTGATTCGCGGGGTAAACGACGGGTCCGTCGTCGAGCTGGCGCGGTGGTTCAAGGGGACGCGGCAGATCGTGCGGTTCATTGAGTACATGGACGCCGGGAACGTAGCATGCTGGAGCCCCGCTGCCGTGGTACCGGGGGCCGAAATCGTGCGGATGATCGGCGCGGAACTACCACTGGAGCCGGCCGAGGCAAACTACCGGGGCGAGGTCGCGCAGCGGTGGCGCTACGCCGATGGCGAGGGTGAGATCGGCGTCATTACTTCGGTGAGCCAGGCATTCTGCGGCGACTGCACACGCGGGCGGCTCTCAGCGGACGGCGTACTGTACACATGCCTCTTCTCGCATCGCGGCCTGGACCTGGGACGGGCCATGCGATCGGGCGCGAACGACGCGGAGCTGGAAGCGCTGATCTGCGGCGCCTGGAGCGCACGGACGGATCGCTACTCTGAACTACGGTCCAGGATGGGCGCGAAGCACGAGCCGCGGATCGAGATGTCCTACATCGGCGGCTGAGCCTTGCCTCATACGCCTTGCAGGTTTCCGGAACAAGTCGTTGCACACGGTCTGTCATCGACAGAGCGTTCTTCTCGAACCTGAACGCGTCGAACCTGAACGCGCGGGCTGAAAGCCCGCGCTGCGAGGACGGAGGAGCTTTCTCAGCGCGCTGCTAGAGGCGGTCGATCATCTGGCGCGCGGCTGCGAGCGCGAGCACGTCGTTCGAGCCGTCCTCGATCAGCGACGCGCGCGCGTCACGGAAGAGCTTCTCAACGAGGAACTCCTTGGCGAGCCCGTATCCGCCGTGCAGCTGGATCGCGTCGTTGGCCACATCCAGCGCCGCCTGCGTGCAGTACACCTTGGAGACGATCGACAGGTAGGTGGCCGGCGGAAAGGTCCCCGAGTTGTAGGCGAGGGCCGCGCGCGAAAGCTGGCGCGCCGTTTCCACCTTCGTGTACATGTCGAACAGCTTCTTCTGGACGAGCTGGTGTTCGGCGATGGCCTTGCCGCCCTGGATGCGGCTGCGCGCGTAGTTCAGCCCTTCTTCGAAGGCGGCTCGCGCCACGCCGGTAAAGGTGGCGCCCATGAAGGCGTTGGCTCCGGCGAGGGTCATGTCGATGGCGATCGGATACGCCTCCGGCTCGACGAGAAGGTAGTCCTTCGGGATGCGCACCTCGTCGAAGAAGATCTCGCCCTGATTCAGGGCGCGCTGGCCGAGCTTGTTCAGCGGTTTTCCTCGCGTCACACCCGGCAGGTCGAGCGGGATGAGAGCGACGCCGCCGCCGGCCATACCGCGGTCGCGTTCGACCCCGAGAAACGCCAGCGCGTGCGTCGCGATGGTCCCGTTGGAAACCCACGCCGACTTCTGTCCGCTGATGATCCACTCGTCGCCATCCGCGCGGGCTGAAACGCCCCACCAGATCTTCGGATCGCGATAGAACTCCGTGCCGACGACGAGCGTGTCGGAGCCGTGGCCCGGCTCGGTAATCGCCCAGCACCCGATGAACTCGCCGCGCCGGTCCTCCATGAAGGGACGTACGACGTCGTTCATGAGACGAGGCCGCTCCTGGGCGCGACTAGCGGCAAAGCTGAACGGGAAGGAAGTGACACCCAGCGCGATCGCGAAGTCGGCGCTTCCCCAGCCCATCTCCTCGGAGATGATGTGACCACCCAGCGGTCCTGCCTCGATCCCGCCCAATTCGGGCGGAAGGCTACGGGTGTGGAAGCCCTGCTCGTAGGCCAGGCGGAACACGTCCCACAGGGGCGACCCTTTCGCGATTACGGACTCCGGATCCTTTTCGTCCAGCTCGCGGCTGACGGGACGAAGGACCTCGGCGGCAAATCGATGGACCTCGCTCTTCAGGCGGGCAAGGTCGGGCGAGAGGTTCTTGTCGAGTTCGACGTACGGATCCATGATCGACTCCTTCCGGGCCGGTGGGGGTTGTCGACAACGTACGCCGATGCCGAAGGCGGGCACAGTTCCGAACGTACCGGCGGCACGGGCCATATGACCCGGCCTTCACCAGCGGCGGCTCAACTCCACTATCGCTGGCGCACGATCCGGGGTCGAACGGCCGCAATCGGGGGGCCTGGTGTCCCTTGGAATCGTCAAGTGGCAGGCCTACCTTGATGCACCAGGATCGGGCGGCCATGCACGCCGACGGACACGAGGACATGAACATCGCGCCGGAGCCAGGCTCGGGGGCCAACTGGGTCGAGGACCTGATGCGCAGCTTCCGCGACAAGCTCGTAGGCGGCCTGTACGCGGGCATCTACGGGCTGGAGCCGGAGCCGCTGCAGCGGGTCATGGACGCGCAGGCCGAGGTCTGTGTAAGCGCCTTCCTCGCTCTCAGCGACATTCCGGCCGAGCTCACACTCGAGGAGTTCCTGGACCGGATGAAGATCGCGGGGCCTAGCCGGGTGGTCATCGAGCGGACCGGGGAGGACGAGTTCCTCTGGAGGGAGCTGCACGCCGGGGAATGCGTATGTCCGTTCGTCCGGCAGGAGGTGATCCCGCTGGATCCGAAGCTGTGCCTCTGCGGCGCGACCTGGGTGCGGCTGTTGATCGAGCGGCATGCACACCGGCGGGCCGACGTGGAACTGCAGTGCTCCGTCGCGACCGGGAGCGATGACTGCGTGTACAGGGTCGTCCTGCATGAGCCTCTGGACGGCACACACGCGGTTGGCCCTGCCTGACTGTTCGGAAAGCGCTACGCCTGGTTGCAGACCGTGTCGATGTGGCGGCGCAAGTCGTCGACCCCGATGTGCTTCAAGTGGATGGCAGCGACGCCCGCCTCCCGGGCACGCGCGCGCTCCTCGCTGGTGAGATACGAGCAAAGGACGATGACAGGTGCGCGCTCCGCCAGGCGGGCTGAAAGCGCTGCGTCGAACGGAATGCCTGGCGAAAGGTCCAGGAGAATGACGTCGACGCCGGCACGCGTCGCCTCCGCGGCGGCGGCCGCCGGCGATGCCGTTTGGACGCTGAGCGCGCCGCGCCGCTCGAGAATGCGGGCCAGCAGACCTCCGGTCCCTTCATCGTGTGTGACGAGCAGGGCCCGAAGGTGAAAGCGGGAATGTTCGAGAGTGGTGAGACGCGCTTCCACGCCTCCATTCGACACGCAGCAAGCGCGATCTTGTAGTGCTCAGCGGCCCATCCTGTACGGCCCTTTAGCCCTCAGAGTCCCAGCGCGTTCTGTCAGGGACGACAGGGGCCGAATGCCGGGCCATGAACGCCGCGGCCTCAGACCTGCGCCGGAAGCTCATCTTGCCGAGGATACTGCTGACGTAGTTCTTCACGGTCTTGGGGCTGAGCCGCAACTCCCGCGCGATCTCCTTGTTGGTCTTCCCGTAGGCGATGAGGCCAAGGATGCGCTGCTCCTGCCCGGTGAGCTGCGCCAGTTCGTGGTCCTCCTGGGGCGCGCCGGTGCGAAGGCACTCCAGCACCTTGCTGGTCACGGCGGAGTCCAACAGGGATTCGCCACGCGCGACGGCGGCGATCGCCTCAATCAGCGTCTGGCGGCGGGTCTGCTTCAGCAGGTAGCCGGAGGCGCCCGCGAGGATGGAGGCGAACACGGCGTCCTCGTCCGGATAGGAGGTCAGCATCATAACCTTGATTGCGCTGTTTTCAGCGCGGATCTCCCTGCAGGCCTCGATTCCACTGCCATCACCGAGCCGAACGTCCATGACGATGACGTCCGGGGAGGTGCGTTTAGCCTCGGCGATGGCCGACTGGGCGGAGTGGCCCTCTCCTACGAGACACATGGATGGTTCACGGTGGACGAGCGCGCGAAGTCCCTCTCGCACGATTTCGTGATCATCGACGATCATCACGCGGATTTGCTGTGACACGCGTCCCTCCTTCCACCGATGCGGATCGAGGTTCCGGCTCCGGGCGAACTCTCGATCTTGAGTGTCGCGTCGATCGTTCGGGCGCGATCCGCGATGTTACCGAGGCCGCGATGGCCTACGCCGCGGCGGGTGTTCATCTCGAACCCGCGGCCGTTGTCCGTTACGGTGAGCGCGTAGGCCTCGCCGTCGCCAATCAGCTCCACGGCCGCCCTCGAGGCGCGCGCATGCTTGGACACGTTGGCCAGGGCCTCCTGGACGATGTGGAACAGATTCTCCGCCAGCTCGTCCGGGAGGGAGGCGGCGTCCACCTGCTCGATCTTCACCTCGATGTCCACGAGCGAGTTGATCTGCACTTCGCGGGCCAGATCGAACAACGCCTCCTCCAGGTTCTTGGACGAGAATGCCGCCGGGCGGAGGTGGAAGATGTAGCAGCGAATGTCCCGGATGACCTGGTTCAGGTCGTTGACGGCCTTGTCCAGCCGTCGGGACACGAATTCGGGCTCTTCCGAGACGACGTCCGCGCACTCCTCCAGGCTCAGGCCCACGCCGTACAGGGCCTGGATGACACCGTCGTGCAGATCCATGCCGATTCGCTCGCGCTCCTCGAGGATGGCGAGATCCTGGGACTGCTGGAGCAGGCGAGCGTTCTCGATGGATGCCGCCGCCTGGGCCGCGAGAAGGGTCACGAGCTCCTCGTCCTCGTGGGTGAACTCCGCCGCGCCCTGCTTCTCCGTCAGGTACAGGCGCCCGACGATCTCGCGCCGGTAGACCACGGGGACGCCGAGCAGACTGCGCATCCTGGGGTGGCCGGGCGGGAATCCGGCGGACCGGGGGTCGCTGGTGAGGTCGCGAAGCCGGACGACGGTACCTTCGTGGATGATGCCGAGCAGTCCACGGCCGGTCGGCAGAGCACCCATGCGATCCCGCTCCTCCTTGCTTATCCCTGAGGTGATGAATAGCTCGATAGCGCCTCCGCCGGCGGCGATGGCGAGTGCGGCGTACCGCGCGTTCGTGATCGCGCGCGCCAGGTCCACGAACCGCTGCAGCAGGGGTTCCAGCGTCATGTCGGACGCCAACGAGACGCTCGCGGTCTGGACGGCGGCGATCTGCTGATTGCGCTCGAGCAGGCGCCGCTGGATGCGGCCGAGGATCCCAAACACGATCACGGAGAAGATCGCAGCACCAACGATCACA
>JACRBR010000060.1 GCA_016213125.1 Chloroflexota bacterium
CGCCACGATGCCGTCCCCACAGCCGGGGCGGCTGTGCCACACAGCATGGGCAACGCCGTCGGGACGAGGACCTGGCGATACCAGTTGCGGAAGAGGCCCTCGGTGGTGACGGCGGCGTCCACGCCGCGATCGTCGAAGGAGTAGCCGATGCCGGTGCGGAAGGCCTCCATGAGCCTGTCGACCATGGCGGCGCGCTGGGGCAGCGGCAGGAAGTTGCCGCCGAGGTAGGAGAGCTGGTCCTCGTCGGCGAGGAGGAGCGCGACCTCGGGCGAGAGCGCGAACGTTCCGTTCGAGGCGTAGTCGATGACGCCGGCGGCGGCCTGACCGCGGAGCCACTCGCGCAGCCAGCGCTCGTTGAGGCCGGTGCCGCGGGCGAGATCTTCGGGGGTGATGCGGCCGGCTCCCGCCAGCGCTTTGTAGAGACCGAGACGCATGCCCAGAACGACCATGATGGAGACGTGGGCGCCCGTCATCATCCCGGCGAGCAGTGCGACCTTCTGCATGAGCTTCTTGGGGTCGGGGGCGGTGGTCTCGGGCATGCGTGGGCTCCTTCGGCGACGTTCGGCGGCATGATAGCCTCATGCCGCATGACGACACACTCAGCCTCAGACTGGCGCGAGCGGTACGCGCACAAGCTGACCACGCCGGAGGAGGCGGTGGCGCTGGTGCGCGACGGCGACCGTGTGGTCATCGGGATGCACTACCAGACGCCGCTGGCGCTGTGCCGGGCGCTGGCGGCGCGGGCGGGCGAATTGCGCGGGGTGGAGATCGAGAACTCGATCGCGACGTTCATCTCGTGGTGGGAGGACGACGCGCCGAACGACTTCACGGTGCGGTCGTTCTTCCTGCAGGCGAGCGACCGGCCGGCGTTCCGGAAGGGGCTGCTGGAGTACGTGATCGCGCCGCCGACGCGAGAGGACGCTTCGTACTGGCTGGACCGGAAGCCCGACGTGTTCCTGACGAGCGTGTCGCCTCCGGACGCGGAGGGGTGGTGCAGCTTCGGGATGAGCGTGTGGGGGGCGCCGGAGGTGGCGCGGGAGGCGGCGCACGTCATCGGGGAGGTGAACCCGCGGCTGATCCGGACGGGCGGTGACAACCGGATCCACGTCGACCAGATCGAGCTGCTGGTGGAGGCGCCGAAGCAGTGGAAGTTCCTGCGGCGGCCGCCGAACACGCACGAGGAGGCAGAGATCGCGGCGGTGATCTGCTCGCTGGTGGGGGCGGAGATCGTGCAGGACGGAGACACGTTGCAGTTCGGGACAGGGACGGTCTCGGCGGCCATGTCGTCGTTCATCGGGCACCGGCAGGAGCTGGGCATACACAGCGAGCTGGTGTTCGGCGGGATCCCGGCGCTGGTCGAAGGCGGGGTGATCACGGGGTCGCGCAAGACAGTGCACCCGGGGAAGGTGGTGGGCGCGTCGTTCGGCCCGCTGACGGCGGACGAGTTCGCGATGGTGGACGGGGACCCGCGGTACGAGCTGTACTGCATGAGTCACACGAACGACATCCAGGTAATCGCGGCGCACGACAACATGTGCGTGGTGAACAACGCGCTGCTGGTGGATCTGACGGGGCAGATCAACGGCGAGACGATCGGCCCGGAGATCTATAGCGGGACGGGCGGGGCGTTCGCGTTCGCGGTGGGGGCGCTGCACGCGAAGAACGGGCGCAGCGTGACGGTGTTGCCGTCGACGTCGGTGGTGCACGGCGAGCGGCGGTCGCGGATCGTGGCGATGCTCCCGCAGGGGAGCGCGGTGACGGTGCCGCGTGGGTACGCGGACATCATCGTGACGGAGTACGGCATCGCGCGGATAAAGGGCGGGACGCTGCGACGGCGGATCGAGGAGCTGTGCGGGATCGCGCACCCGGACTTCCGGTCGGAGCTGCGTGCGGAGGCGCGGCGGCTGTACGGGGTGTAGGAGTGGGAGGTGGGAAGTGAGAGGTGGGAAGTGAGAGGTGGGAGGTGGGAAGCGAGAGGTGAGAGGTGAGACGTGAGACGTGAGAGGTGAGACGTGGGGTTGGTAGTTGGTGGTTGTGGAGAGGGCGTGCGTGACGGAATCGCCTTTGCGGGTTGATCCCTCAGCACGCGCGAGGACTTCTAGCCCTCGCCCGCCAGTTCTGAGAGGGGGCGGGCGTCCGCGGGGGCGTCGGGGATGTTGACCTCGCCGTTGTACTCGAGGAAGTCCATGGTCATGGTCATCTGCATGTCCTGACCGAGGGATCCCATCTCGACGTCCATGTCCATGACTATGCGGCGGGGCAGCAGCGTGTCGGGGTCGACCCAGGTGTCGACGCTGACGGCGCCGGTGCTGTCCTTGAGGAGCTCTCGTGTCTCGCCGGTGATGAACTGACTTGCGGAGGGATCGTTGATGAGGTCGGCGTAGTCGAATTCGCCGCGGTAGTGGGCGTAGGTCGTGCCGTCGATGTCGTCGTTCGGGAGCTGTTCGGCGTCCTCGAGCTTATCGGCGAGGTCCTGAAAGTCGACGATCCCGTGGTTGTCGAGATATTGCTGGAAGGCGGCGGGATCGATGCCGAGCGCGGCGACGTCGACGAGGATCCATCCGTCTTCGCCCGGAATGTGGATGTACATGTCCGGCGCGAGCATCAGGATCTCCATCTCGCGCCCGAGGATGCGCATCGTCATGTGCATGGCGCCGGGGTCGGCGAAGGCCATGTCGCCTGCGAAGGAGAAGTCCTGGCCGGCGACGTCCATGTCCATCGAGAAGGAGCCGGACATCGTCGAGATTTCGCCCGCGCGTTCGGCCGACTGCTTGAGGAGCGCACCGGCCGAGACCAGCTCTTCCTGGTTCGAGGAAGGTTGCGCTTCGCCACCGCCGCGCGCGGGCTTGTCCCCGCCGCAGGATGCAACGGCGAGTCCCGCGATCATGGCGGCCGTGATGTGGAACAGGACGCGTGCGTGCATGTGGGCCCTCCCTGAGTAGAGTCGGCCACCAGCGGCTCAACTATAGCCGGTCGCGCAGCCGGTCGCGCAGCCGGTTGCCTTCGGCGCTGCGAGGCTGAGTGCGGCGCCGTTAGCAGACGGAACCCGGAGCGGGTGGGCTGACGCCGGCCGGCACGAGCGTGAGCTGATCGTAGGTCGCGGTGAAGATGGCGCGGCAGGGGTAGGCGGCGAAGAGCCGCTGGTTGGTTTCCGGCCCGAGATCGCGCGCGTAGACCACGTCGCCGTCGAGGCTGGTGGAGTTTCGCCAGAATACGCTGAGATAGCAGGGGTCGTACGCGGTGCCACAGGGCTTCACCAGCACGAGCGCATCGTGCAGGCGCTCGGAATCCACACGTTCGCCGATGCGATCGTCGATGAGCGCATAGCCATCGAGTTCCCCGCTCCGGCTGGGGACGCCGGGCATCCCCCAGTCGGAGTTGCCGTTGAACAGCCACCCATGCACGGACAGACCGACAAGCAAGGCGAGCACCGCATAGATGGGCGCCGCAGCAGCGATTGATCCGCCGCGGCCTCCCGCCCGGGCGAACGCCCTGGCACTGAAAGACGAAAGGGCGATGACACCGCGGGCTGAGAGGATCGCAAGAAACGGGAGCGCCTCGAACACGTAGCGCGGCCCGTAGACGGCGGCCGAGACGTAGTAGATGATGGGCGCGGCTACAAGTGCGGTTGCGGCGAGGAGCAGGATCCAGTCGGCGGCCTTACGCGTTCCCAGCAGGAACGGTGCGAAGACGAGCAGCAGACCCACGGCGGGCGGCCAACCATTTAGCACGAGGATCAGGCCCGTGATGTGGGTGAGCTCGATGTCCAGGCCGGCCGCGAGCGAGTGCGGCCCGCTGAAGCCGACCGTCTGGCTCAAGTCGCCGCCCGCCTGGTAGCCGTTTTGAAGGGGGTTTCCGGTCAGGAGCCAGTTGTAGGCAAGGTAACACCCGCCGAGGATCGCGAGGCCCAGCGCGGCAGCCCCGGCGCGCGTGACGATTTCACGGCGATCGTAGCCGCTCCGCAGGGCCAGGGTGAAGAGCGCGACAAGTGGCAGAAGGAGGACCACTGCCGGGAGCTGGCGCGTGTTGAAGAGCAAGCCGTAGAAGACACCGCCGGCAGCCGCGCGGACAGGCGACCTGGAGTGGCGGTCCGTGAGGCACCACACGGAGGCCATCGCGAACATCGCCGCTGTGTTGTGTGACATGAAGCTGCTGCCGTTCATGAGGAGGAACGGAGAGGTCGCAAGCAGCAGGGCGGCGACGACGCCCGTCTTCGCGTCGAAAAGTTGCCTGGCGGACAGGTACGTGAGCACCACCATGAGGGCGGCAACGAGGGGTGGCATCAGCCACGTGGCGCCAGCGAAAGTCCCGAGACTCAGCACCAGGGGATGTCCGAACGGGTAGAAGCTGGTCCAGCGGCCGTCGAAGTCGAAAATGAAGGAGACCTGACCCACACCAAACGATTCCGCGACGGGCGGAGGGTTGGCCCAGGCCCGTCCGTGCGAAAGGAGGCGCGCCTGAAAGAGGTATGAGGTCTCGTCGGCGATGTGCGGCATGCGATCGCCGTACGCGGAGATCAGGATGGCGCAGACGACCGCAACGGACAGTGCCGCGCCGCAAACGGCAGCGGGAGGAACCCAGCGCGGCACCCGGAAACCGGGTGCGTCGATGCGTGCCGCGCGGGCGATCAGCCCGACCGCCAATCCGAACAGGGCAAGGACGCCGCTGGCCAGCAGAAACGTCGGATAGAACCGCAGCACCGTCGCGGACAACCCGCGGCCGGTCTCGATGCGGCTGATGGTGAGCTGAGTTCCGAGGCTCACCGATGGACCGGGCCCCGTCCGGCGTAACTCGATCTGACTACCGCTCAGCCCAAGGCGACGAAAGGAAAACGTGACTGCGCCGGTGTCGCTATTGCGGACGGTAACGTGAGCACGGAACGTGTTGCGAAGGTCGATATCGACCGCGTAGTCGCTCCAGGTAGCGTCGCGGAGCGTGGTCAGCGCCTCCCCGCGGCGGGCATCCGGCAAGCCGCCGAGATCGAGATCGAACAGGACTTCGCCCGTATTGAGATCGGTTACCTTCAGCCGCCCCGGTCCCCGAGGCCCCGGCACCGGCGGCGCGTTGTTGCTTTTTGCCGACGTGTCAATCGTCACACCGCCACTCTGTACGGCGCCCGTGTTCGCCCTCGCGACGGCGTGGCCGTCGACGTACGCGGAAACCTGGTCGCCGCGCGCCTCGATGCGGACGTGCGTGGTCTGTCCGGGCCGGCTCCACAGGAAGAGGGGGAGGACGACGAGGTTGACGACAACCGCGATGGCGACCGGCGAGCGGAAGGATGGCCGTAGGCGAGGGAGCGCGCGCCGAATCCACATCCCCATGGGGCAGCAGGCTACCACGGACGCGAGCAAGGCCGGATGTTGTTGCCGCCGGCCGGGTTCCGCCCACGAACGAGAGCCCCTGCGTCATCACTGCTGACGCACGGTGACGGGAGCCGCGGGATCTCCTGTGGCATTCGTGGCGCCCGGGTGCGAAGATCCCTCAAGGAGCGAAAGGAGCACAGACATGAGCGAGCCGCGGGCGGAACTTCCGTATATGCCGGGGTACGACGAGATGATCGCGGCCAGCGGAGGGAAGACGCTGCCGTGGTCGTGGGCGGTGGCGCGCATCGCCGAGACAAGGAACCTGTGGCTGACGACGGTGCGGCCGGAGGCCCGTCCTCACATGATGCCAGTGTGGGGATTGTGGCGTGGTGGCGTGTTCGAGTTCAGCACCGGCCCGCGGTCGCGGAAGGCGAAGAACTTCCGGTTGAATCCGAACGTGGCGGTGGCGACGGAGAGCGGGGCGGAGGCGGTGGTGATCGAGGGCGC
>JACRBR010000058.1 GCA_016213125.1 Chloroflexota bacterium
CTGGGTGCCGTTGGTCGCGTCGTTGTCCCGGTCCGGCACGATCGTCGAGTCGTCATCGTGCGCGTGCGTCACCGGCAGGGGGGCCGTGTACTGGATGCCGGCCGTGGCCGAGTCCATGTCCGGCAGTTCCCACTTGCATTCTATGACCGGCCCGGAGCCCGTGGTGCTCACGACACCATGGGTCGGGACCTCATCGGCCTTGGCGTTGCCGCTTGTGCTGAAGGTCGCGACCATCGCGATGGCCGTCAACATGCCCAGTACAAGCAGCCCCTTGTATGAATGAAGCTTCACGGTTGGATACCCTCTTTCCTTCGTTGCAACGAAGTCGTTGCCCCCATGCGCCTGCCGGCGTCAAGGTAGGCATTTGTCCTATTGGCCGAGGCATACCCAACCGTGTCAAAATGAACTGCGGCGTAAGGTTGGGCTCCGGCCTGCCTTCGTCCTGAGCCCTGACGGGTGCCAGCCCGTCAGGGCTCACTATTTCTGCGCATGCGTAATAGGCACCCCCTTTCGGATCACCGCCCGGCAGACGTCGAGCGCGAGACATGGGCCGGGCGAAGCGTCCAGCCCTCCAGGGTCGTTGGGGTCAGTCAGCCGGGCAAAGTTCCGCTGGAACGCCGTGCCCGGCATCCTGCCGAACACCGATGACGTCCGGTGACCCCCACTGCAATCCAGCTCGTCTCGTGCGAACACCCCGCCGCCGTGCCGGGAAACCGCCGCCGGCGTGAGGTCCGACAGGATCGAGGCGGGGACGGGCAGCCTGCCCGGAACTCGGTTCCCATCGACGGAAGCATACGCTCCCGGCTGTGACGATTCTGCACGCCTCAACCCGCACTGTCAACCCTTCCGGCGGCCCATTATGTTTATCGCGGGAATCTGTAAGCCCCAGGTAGGTCCCTCATCCTGCCCAGTTGGATCTGCTTTTACCGCCGATAACGCGAAAACTGCTCAAAACTTCTGATCTTGAGAAGGCCGCATCGGCTCGGGCACTGGCGTAGGCCCCCCAAAGGCTCCCCCGAGGATCGGGGCGTCCACGCCAGACGACGACGCAATCGTGCCAGGCACCAGATCTTGGGCCGGACGGCGCCTCAGCTGCCACTGCTAAACAGCCTCATTTCTCGCATGGTTAGTACCCGGGCCAATGGGCACGGCCCCGGCACGGCTGATCGATGCACTGCACGGGGAGCCCGTCCTGTACATCCCCGGCGATACCGGGCCGCCCGCGCGGACCAAACGGCCCGTCGCAACGTGACATTAGGCCGGTGAATCCGTGCCATCTCGCGCCTACCATCCGAAAGTCGAGATCGTGTATCTACTTTGTTTCCCGGAAGGCGGCCCCGCATGACCAGCCAGCTTCTGAATCGCGCTGCCGTTGCCCCGAAGACGGCCTTGCGGCACCAGGTCGTCATCATCGGCGGCGGCAACGCCGGACTCAGCGTCGCCGCGCGGCTCCGGCGCGCTCGCCGCGACATGGATATCGCCATCATCGAGCCGTCCGAGACGCACTACTACCAGCCGCTCTGGACGCTCGTCGGCGCGGGCGTCTACGACAAGAAGGTCACGAAGCACGAGGAGGCGCCGTATATCCCGAAGGGCGTCACCTGGATCCGCGACAGCGTCGTCCAGATGTGCCCGGACGACAACACCGTTGTCACCAGCGACGGCACCCAGGTGACCTACGAGCATCTCGTGGTCGCGCCCGGCATCCAGCTGGACTGGGACAAGATCAAGGGCATGCCCGATGCGCTCGAGAGCGACGGGGTCTGCAGCAACTACGCCTACGAACACGTCGACAAGACGTGGGCCGCGATGCAGGCGGTCACCGGCGGGAACGCGATCTTCACGCATCCCAACACCGCCATCAAGTGCGGCGGCGCGCCGCAGAAGATCATGTACCTGGCCGACGACCACTTCCGGAAGGCCGGCGTCCGCGACCGCACGAACGTCATCTTCGCCACCGCCAACGCCGGCCTCTTCGCGGTGACGAAGTACGCCGAAACGCTGAAGAAGGTCGCGGCGCGCAAAGGCATCGACACACGCTTCCGCCACAACCTCGTCGAGGTGAGGCCGGAGTCAAAGGAAGCCGTCTTCGAGCATCTGGACTCGGGCGACCTCATCACGATGCCGTACCAGATGATCCACGTAACGCCGCCGCAGAGCGCCCCGGACTTCGTCAAGCGCAGCCTGCTCGCCGACGACGCCGGGTGGGTGGCGGTCGACAAGTTCACGCTGCAGCACGTGCGCTATCCGAACGTCTTCAGCCTGGGCGACGCCAGCAGCCTGCCGACGTCGAAGACCGGGGCCGCGGTGCGCAAACAGGCGCCGGTGCTGGTGCAGAATCTCCTGAGCGCGATGCAGCAGCAGCCGCTGACGGCATCGTACGACGGGTACGCCGCGTGCCCGCTGGTGACCGGCTACGGGAAGATGGTCCTGGCGGAGTTCGACTACGACCTGACGCCGCGGGAGTCGTTCCCGTTCGACCAGTCGAAGGAGCGATACAGCATGTATCTCTTCAAGAAGCACGGGCTGCCCGCACTCTACTGGCACGGCATCCTGCAGGGGCGTCTGTAAGGCCAGCCGGAGCTACGCGCGGTCACCGTGCATGATGTGGACGGCCTCGGGCCGGATCGATAGCTCGATCTCCTTGAACCGGTCCAGCCCCAGGCGAAAGTACGTGTAGGTCGGGAGCTCGATCTCCAGGTCGTCCCTGGCCTGCGAGCCGTCGATGCGGGCGAACAACCGGTACACCTCCGCGCCCATGATCTCGCGCACGATCGTCGCCAGGAACACGTTGCGGCGGCCCTCGTACGTGTCGCCCTGCCGCCGGATCATGATCTGCGTCGGCCTGATCGAAGCCTCGACGGCCTGCCCGACGGAGACCGGCGGTGCGTCGTGGCTGGGGTAGATCCCGGCCTCGATGTCGCGCCCGGCCCAGTCCAGCGTCACCTGACCGTCGCCGATGCCCCGCACCGCCATGGGCAGGATGTTGCGGGTGCCGACGAGTTCGGCCACGCGGCGCGTCGCAGGGCGGTAGAAGATGTCCTCCCGCGCTCCCTGCTGCATCACGCGCCCCGCCTCGATGACGATCACGCGGTCGCCAAGGCTGAAGGCGTCGCTCAGGTCGTGCGTCACGATCAGCACCGGGATGCCTCGCTCGGCCTGCAGTGCGCTGATCAGTTCGCGCAGGTCCGCGTGCAGCGCCGTATCGAGCGCGCTGAAGGGCTCGTCCAGCAGCAGGATCGCCGGCTGGGCGGCCAGCGCCCGCGCCAGCGCCACCCGCTGTTGTTGCCCGCCCGAGAGCTGTCGCGGCCGCCGCTCCTCCAGCCCCACCAGCCCCGTGGCAGCGACCAGTTCGCGCACGGCGTCGCGGCGGCGGTCTGCGCTGGCCCCGTTCAGCCCGAAGGCGATGTTCTGCGCGACGGAGAGGTGGGGAAAGAGCGCGAATCCCTGCGGCACGTACCCGACGCTCCGTTGCCGCACCGGGACATCGATATCGGCCGCGCTGTCGTAGAGCACGCGATCGCCGATGGCGATCCGCCCCGCGTCCGCGCGCGCAATCCCGGCGATCGTCTTGAGCGTCATACTCTTGCCCGCGCCGGAGGGCCCAAACAGCACGACCATCTCCGTGCCGGCGCTGAAGGCGATATCCAGGTCAAAGCCGCGCATCCGCCGGCGCACGGCAACGTTCACCATCGCCATGGCGGCGTTTCCGTCTCTCATCGCCGCACGAGCCGTGTCGCGAAGCTGAAGAGCAACAGGCACGTGATACTGATGGCGATCAGCACCAGCGCCGTCGCGTTCGCCCGTCCGATGTCTCCCGCCTGCACTGCGTCATACACGGACACCGGGAGCGTGCGCGTTTCTCCGGGGATATTGCCCGCCACCATCACCGTCGCACCGAACTCACCCGCGGCACGCGCGAACGCGAGCGCCACGCCCGCACCGACGCCGCGAATCGCCAGCGGCAGGGTCACGGCGAAAAAGACACCGAGGCGCGAGCGGCCCAGCGTAGCGGCGACGCGCTCGAGTTCCGGATCTACTTCCTCGAAACCTGCCTGCGCCGTGCGGATCAGTAGCGGCGCCGACAGGACGGCGGCCGCGATCGCTGCGCCCTGCCACGTAAACACGAGCTGTACGTGGAGATCGTCCTCCAGGAACC
Organism: Chloroflexota bacterium; assembly: GCA_016213125.1. Classification (GTDB taxonomy): domain Bacteria; phylum Chloroflexota; class Dehalococcoidia; order DSTF01; family JACRBR01; genus JACRBR01. The sequence goes on from JACRBR010000058.1 coordinate 4,160, forward strand.
GGCCAAAGGCGCTGCCGCGGCCCAACGTGCGCAACAGGTAGTACCCAACGACGGTCGGCGGCAGGACCAGCGGCAGCGTCACCAACGCTTCGACCACCGCGCGTCCGCGGAAACGATAGCGCGCCAGCACCCATGCGATCGGCAGTCCCACCACGAGCGAAAGCAGCGTGGCCAGCCCGGCTACCTGGAGTGTGATCAGGAGGTCGCTGGTGTCCATCTCCGCTATTATCGCGCTTCGCCCGGCAGGGCGAAGCCGAACTCGAGCATGACGGGCCGCCCCTCCGGCCCGTTGATAAATGCGATGAAGTCCCCCGCCAGTTCGTGCTCCCCGCTTCGCGCGATGACGGCCGCGACCTGCTCCAGCGGTTCGTGCAGTGCCTCGTCGATCAACTCGTACTCCAACCCGCCGCCCGATTGGATGGCCAGCGAGAGTGGCACGATACCCGCGTCGGCATCGCCTGATTCGACGAACTGCGCCGCCTGGGAGGCGTTCTCCGCCAGTACCAGCCGAGGCTCCACGGTGTCCCACAACCCGACTGAGGTGAGTGCCTGCTTTGCGGCCAATCCGTATGGCGCATGCTCCGGATTCGCGATGGCGATCCGTTCGAATCGGGGATCCACGAGGTCCTCTATCGTCGCGGGCGCGTTAGCTTCGCCACCACGCGTCGCCAGCACGATGCGGCCGACGGCGTACGTCGTGCGGCTATTCTTCGCGATCAAGCCCTCCGCGCTGAGTTGGTCGACATACGCAGCGTTCGCCGATGCGAAGACATCGACCGGCAACCCCTCCTGGATCTGCGTCGCGAACGTACCGGACGACCCGAAGCTCAGCGTCAGTCGGCACGCGCACGCCCGCTCGAATGCGGGTTCGAGCGCTTCGAACGCCGGACGCAGGTCAGACGCAGCCGCTACGGTGATCTCCGGTTTCCCGCCGCCCTGACCACAGCCCGCGCCGGAGGCGATGGCGGCCGCGGCTACTGCGCTCCCGGAGAGAATGCGCAGGAGTCGGGGTGCCACGTTCATCGAGGATCTGCTTTCCTGGAAGAACCGGGCATCTCACCGGGTTCCGGGTGACCGCCGCCGCCGGAACAATCCGGGACCCACAGGTGTTCGGCGATTCGCAACCAGAGGGGCTAACCAGCTGATAGCTGACCGCTGATTACTTCTTCGTCTTGAACTCTTCGATGTGCTGGCCGATGTCGATGAAGCGGTCCGCGACGCCGCGCAGCTCCGTCGCCGCCGCCTCCGCGAAGGCGCACACCTCGACGCGGACGCCCCGGCTCTCCACCAGTTCCACCACGCGGACGAAGTCTCCGTCGCCCGACATCAGCACCACCACGTCCAGCCGCTCCGACATCGTCAGGATGTCCACCGCCAGCTCGATGTCGAAGTTGGCCTTCATGCTTCCATCGCTGAACCGCTTCAGCGGCTTGGTCACGATGCGGTACGGGTGGGCGATGAAGTGGTGCGCGAACCGCTGGCTCTCCAGCTTCGCCTGCGGGTCATCAGTGATCGGCGCGTATGCCGTCGCCCGCACCAGCTCCCGGCCGCGCGTGAAGTACTCCAGCACCCGCCCGAAGTCCAGGTCGATCTTGCGGCGCTCCGCCGCGTAGATCAGGTTCGGCACGTCCACGAAGATGCCCACGCGCGGGTGCGCTGTCACCGGGCCCGAATCGCCAACCCGCCCCTGCAGGTCCGAAATCGTCGTCTGCAGCGACTTCAGCGTCGCGCCGATTTCCCGCGTGAACTGCTCGAGCACGGCAGCCTGGTGCGCCACCACGGCTTCCAGTGTCCCGGCCTCCAGCTCGGGCAGCTGCGACAGGTCTTCGGCCGCGGCCCCATCGCCGAGCGCGCCCGGCTTCTTGCGCCCGCGTCCGCCCCGCGTGCCCCGACGCCGCTTCGCGGGCGAGGCAAGGTCGTCCAGCGATGGCGCCACGGCGAGCGATGACGGCACCGGCGAGGGCGTGCCCATGGGAACAGCGGCCGCCTCCGCCGCCCAGTCGCGCCGGGGCGGCCGCGTCACCGGAGCGCGGCGCGTGCGGCTCGTCGTGGTCTTCGTGGCCGTCGTGCCGCCCGCCGCGCTTGCGGCCGCGGTCCGTGATGTGGCCGCCGGTGATGCGGCCGTCGTCGCCGGCGCGGCGGCCGTGGAAGCGGCCTTCGTGGCCGTTGCCCTCTTCGCCGGAGGGCCCGGCGGCGCGGCCGCCGCGGCGCCGTTTGTCGACGCATCGCCGGCCGTCTTCGACTTTCGCGTGTCCTTGCGTGGCTTCCCGAAAAACTTAACCAATCGTCATGCTCCCGCTGCGTACTCCAGTACACTGCATCGCGCTGCTACTTGCTTCGCTACATCGATAAATGCCCGCGCTTGTGGGCTCTCCGGGGCCGATACCACGATCGGCGTCCCCTCATCCCCACCCTTCCGCGTCTCGGGGTCCAGCGGCAGTTCGCCCAGGAACTCCAGCCCCAGGTCCTCCGCCGCCTGCCGCGCGCCGCCGTGCCCGAAGATCTCGGTCCGGTCGCCGCAGTGGGGACACACAAAGTAACTCATGTTTTCCACGAGGCCGAAGATCGGCACATTGAGCTTGTCGAACATCGACACGGCTTTCGCCGCGTCCTCCAGCGCCACATCTTGCGGCGTGCTGACGACGACCACGCCGGAGATCGGCGCCTCCTGCGCCATGCTCATCGCCGCGTCGCTCGTGCCCGGTGGCAGGTCGATCAGAAGGTAGTCCAGCTCGCCCCAGGAGATGTCGTGCAGCAGGTGCCGCACCGCGGTGCCGATCATCGGGCCGCGCCACACCACCGGCGTGCCGCGCGGCAGCACGAACCCGATCGAGCAGACCTTCACCCCGTGCCGCTCCTCGACGCGAAGGCCGCCGGGCCCCTCCGCCTGCGCCCCCTGCCCGATGCCCATCATGGTCGGGATGTTCGGCCCGGTGATGTCGGCGTCCAGCAGGCCCACCCGCGCGCCCAGCGATGCCAGTGCGACGGCCAGGTTCGTCGAGACCGTCGACTTGCCGACGCCGCCCTTGTTGCTCGCCACGGCGATGATGTTCCGCACGCCCTCAACCGGGTGCTGCTGGCCGCCACGGTGCTGAGGAACGCTCGCCTCCATCGTGACCGTCGCCTCGCGCACGCCCGGCAGCGCCAGCAGGAGGTCCCGCGCCTCCGTCTCGATCTTGTCGCGTACAGGGCAGGCCGGCGTCGTCAGCACGATTCTCACGTTGACCGCGCCATCGTTGATCTCGGGCTTCTGCACGAAGCCCAGCGACACGATATCCCGGTGCAGGTCCGGATCCTCGATCGCGCTCAGCGCGCCCAGCACGTCCGATTCGGTGACACTCATCCCCTGGCCCTCGCGTCCACAGCCCCTCTGTCCAGCCCGCTTCCAGCGGCGGGCGTCCGCGCAACGATGACGTAGCGGCAGCATACGGCGCACTCGGTTGACGCTTCGGGCTCGGCCCGCACGTCGGCATCAAGCATCGACGCCAGGAAGGTCTCGTGCCAGGCGCAAGGGCCCGTGCGCGTCACCATCTCTCTGTACACGCAGCCAAAGTCCCGGATCTCGACCACGTCACCCAGGTCGTGGTACTCCGCGAAGCCGCCGTGCTTGCGCAGGACGGCGACCGCCAGCTCCGCCTGCGCCGCGGGGCCCAGTCCCCGCACGTCACCCGCGTGGCGTGCCGCCAGCGATTCGGCCGCGGATCGAAAGAGCTGCTCTCGCCGATCCAGGGGTGAACGCTCGCCTTCCGGCGTCACCAGCCCCGCCTGCTCCACCAGCAGCGCCA
>JACRBR010000059.1 GCA_016213125.1 Chloroflexota bacterium
CATGCCTGAAGCTACGCTACGCGGCATTCACCTGATCGTGCGGGACGTCGCCGCTACCGTCGCGTTCTACCGCCGAGCCGGACTGGAGTTCGAGTCTGTCAGCAAGCATTTTGCGCGGGTGGCGAGCGACCGGGCGGCGCTGGAGATCGGGAGTTATGAGCTCACGCGGGGCTACGACACCGGCTTTCGCGAGCCGCCGGGCGGTGGTAGTACCGCGCTGCAGATCGGGCTGGCGTCGCGCGAGGCGGTTGATACGGCGTACGCGGACCTGACCGCGGAGGGGTACACCGGGCACCTGCCACCGTTCGACGCGTTCTGGGGCGCGCGGTATGCGGAGGTGCGTGACCCGGACGGGAACCTCGTGGGGTTTCAGAGCCCGGTGGACGAGAGCCGCAAGAGTGCGCCGCCCGCTTAGACGCCCGCGTACGAGTGCAGGCCGGAGACCCAGAGGTTCACGGCGAAGTAGGTGAACAGCACGGCCGCGTACCCGACGATGAGGATGGCGGCGGAGCGCTTGCCTCGCCAACCGCGCAGGCCGCGCGCGTGCAGGTAGCCCGCGTAGATGAGCCAGGTGACGAGTGCGGACGTCTCCTTCGGATCCCAGCCCCAGTACCGGCCCCACGCGTCGCTCGCCCACCAGGCCCCCAGCGCGATGCCGAGCGCGAGCATCGGGAAGCCGATGAGCACCGACGTGTGCGCGATCTCCTCGAGGCGCGCGGCGGAGGGGAGGCGGGCGAAGCGGCGCTTGCCGTCCTGCACGAAGTAGAGCACGGCGGCGCCGAACGACACGGACAGCGCGCTGTACGACATCATCATCATGCCGACGTGGATGCCCAGGATGCGGTTGGCCTGCAGCGCCGGGATGAGGGGCGTGACCTCGGGCGGGAAGAACACGAGCGAGACCGTGAAGAGCGCGGCGATGCCGGGGAAGAGCACAGCGCCGAGCGAGCGCTGGCCGAAGGCCCGTTCGAAGATGAGGTAGAACAGCGCCGAGCCCCAGCCGAGCGCGATCGTGTACTCGTACATGTTGGCATAGGGCGGATGTTCCGTGGCGACCCAGCGGAAGGCCATCGAGAGCGTGAGCGCGGCGAACATGAGCCACGACGTCGCTGTCGCGGCGGGCCCGAGCCACGCGGGCGGCTCGGAGCGGGAGGCGACGGTCATGCTCGTGCCCGCGGTGGTCTCGGCGGAGCGGTAGGCGACGCGGGGCCAGAAGGGCAGCGCGAGGTAGAGGGCGGTACCGCCGAGTGCGAGGGCGTAAGCGACGATGAAGGTGTTGTACGCGAGCGATTCCAGTAGTGCGGCCCCTTCGGATGGTGGTGTGACCCTACATGATGACGCGCTGGGGCGCGGTGCGCCACGCACGCGCGGCGGGCGTCAATCGTGCAGGAGGACGTCGAAACCTTCGTTTCGGAAGTCGGTGTCGGCGGTCAGGACATCGGTGATCTTCAGGCGGCGGCAGATCTCCATGGAGGCGCAGTCGGTGAGGGAATAGGGCTGGTCGGCACGGCTCTTGTAGAGGGCGATGGCGCGATCAAGAAGATCGGGGGTGACAGCAATCACATGGTGGGCAGGGTCGAGACGCGTTCCTTCGACCATCGTGGCCGCTCGGGTCTTGTAGTAGACGCTCGCACGAGCGAAGTACGCGAGCACCTCAAAGAGGATGGGCTCCGAGGTGACAAATGATGTCACGCCATCCGCGATGAGCTGTGCCATCGTGGCCAAGGTCCTCGCGTGGTTGCGATCTCTCGGATCGATCACCGCGATGTAGTAGGAGGAATCGACGAAGATGCGACGCATCTATTTCTTGACGCGCCGCGGCGTGCCGTATACGTAATGATCAACGTCGGATGAACCATCCTCGGGCAGGCCGTACCGCTCGCTCTCGGGGATGGACTCGCCCAGAGCAACGGCCCATTGCCAGAAGTTGGGGTAATCCTCCCGCTTCGGCCCGGGTGGGATCTTCGTCTGCTTCGTACGGCGGCCCGCGGGTAGGCGTTTCGTAACCATGGTGGCTCAGTATAACGGCCGGCGATGGAGGCCTGCCGCGCGAGTCAGCGGGTGCGTTTGGCGGGTGGCGTGCCCGGGGCGCCGGCGGGGCGGCGGAACTCGATCCGGCGGAAAGACTCGGCGTGGTCGAAGCCCGTCTGCTTGCGGCGCTCGCGGTTGCGCTTGCCGGCCTGGAGCCACGTATTCAGAATCTCGTCTTTGCTCCGGTTCTCGACCTGGCTGGCGTGACAGGCGATGGCCTCGGCCTTGCGCTCGAGGTAGGGCTCGACATCGACGTGGTAGTCGGGATCGTGCGCGCCCGCCATCAGCAGTTCGGCGGTGCGGTGCGGGCCGATGCCCTGTTGGGCGAGCTCGGCGTAGTAGTGCGGGTCGTGCGCGGCGGGGTACAGCGCGTCGCGGACAGCGCGGCCGATGACGCGGTGGTCCGTGTGGTTGAAGCCGGCGCGGAATCCGTCCCACGTGATCATCAGATCGGGCTTCAGGGTGCGAATGAGGCGCACGACCATGCCCCGCAGCTCGTGGCCTTCTTCGAGGAAGCCGTCGGGCATGCCCCAGAATACGGTGTGCTTCACCCCGAGCGCACGGCAGGCGGCCCGCGTCTCGGCCTCGCGTGTGGCGGCAAGTTCCTGCTGGCGGATGGTGAAGTCGCGTGTGCCCTTGTCCCCCGAAGTGGCGACGCAGAGGGTGACCTCGAGGCCGAGGTCGCACAGCATGGCGATAGTGCCGCCGCAGAGGAACTCGGCGTCGTCCGGGTGAGCGGAGACGATGAGGGCGCGGGCGTACTCCTTCGCCCACTTCTCGAGGACGGGATCCTTCTTCTTGCGGCGCGCCGGGAGCACGGATTTCTTCGCGGGCATGGGCGGTTCCTCGTGCGGGGAAGTGTACGGCGGGGCGCGCTCTGTCAAAACGCGCAAATCGCGCGAATCAGATCCGGGGTAATTCGCGCATATCCGGCAGCGGCGATTGCCCTGCGTATTCGGCGCGGGTACTCGTGAGGAGGCGGGCCGCCGGCAGGCGGCTCGTTCTGTGTGCGCCAGGAGGGAAAGCGTGGAGTATCGGAAGCTGGGCCGCACTGACATCGACGTATCTGTCGTCGGCTTCGGCGTGTGGACGACGAGCACCGGCTGGTGGGGCGAGTACACCGACGACGACGCCGTGGCGCTGCTGCGCGAAGCGCGCTACCTGGGGATCACCTTCTTCGACGCGTCGGATAGCTACGGAAACGGCCGGTCGGAGGAGCAGCTGGGCGCCGCATTCGGCAACGATCCGAACGTCGTCATCGCGACGAAGGGCGGGTACGACTTCTACACGCACGGGAACGCGCGCCGCGGCCAGCAGGAGATCCCGCAGGACTTCAGCCCGGCGTTCATCCGTCGCGCGTGTGAGGAGAGCCTGCGCCGCTTGAAGCGCGACCGCATCGATTTCTACCAGCTGCACAATCCGAAGATGGACGCGATCGCGCGCGACGAGACGTTCGCGTGCCTCGACGACCTGGTGCGCGAGGGGAAGATCCGCAGCTGCGGCGTCGCACTGGGCCCGGCGATCGGCTGGGAGGCGGAGGGTGTGCGTGCGGCGCGGGAGCGCCACATCGCGGGGATGCAGATCATCTTCAACATGCTCGAACAGGACCCCGGGCGGGCGCAGATCGCGGCGTGCCACGAGAACGGCGCCGGCGTGATCGCCCGGGTGCCGCACAGCAGCGGGATGCTGGAGGGGAAGTACACCGAGGACACGGTGTTCGGCCCGAACGACCATCGAAGGCACCGTCCGCGCTCGTGGCTGCTGAACGGGCTGAAGAAGGTCGAACAGCTGCGATTCCTGACCGACGCGCGCCCGGGAGCCACGCTCGGACAGGTCGCGCTGAAGTGGATCCTGGCGGACCCGGCGATGTGCGCGACGCTGCCGAACATCTACGACCGTGAGCAGCTCCGCGAGTTCGCCGGCGCGGCCGACGTAGCCGGCTTCACGCCGGAGGAGCTTGCGCGCGTGCAGTCGTTGTACGAGTCGAACTTCGGACTGGACCGGGAGCTAGAGAACGCGGTGGCGGGGACGTAGGGACGGCAAAGAGCAAAGGTCTAAGGACGACAGATGGTGACTGCTGTGCGGGGTGAGATGGATTCGGTGGACCAGGGGCTGCTGAACGAGATGCAGGACCGGTTTCCGCTGGTGCGGGAGCCGTTCGTGGAGCTCGGCGGGCGCGTGGGCATCGACGCGGACGAGGTGATCGCGCGGCTGGCGGCGATGCGGGAATCCGGGGTGCTGCGGCAGGTAAGCGCGATCTTCGATACGAAGGCGCTGGGGTACACGTCGTCGCTGGTGGCGATGCGCGTGGCCGAGGAGCGGCTGGCCCAGGCGGCCGAGGTGGTGAACGCGCACCCCGGCGTGAGCCACAACTATCGCCGGACGCACGACTTCAACATGTGGTTCACCATCGCCGTCCCGCCGGGGGCGGATCTGCAGGCGCATGTGGACGCGCTGCACCGCCTGGCGGGGGCCGAGTCGACGCGGATGCTGCCGACGCTGCGGCTGTTCAAGATCGGCGTGACGCTGGACATGACGGGCGCGCGCGCCATCGACCACCGCTCGGAGCCGCAGTACACACACGAGCGGCGGGAGGTGGCGGCGCGGCACCACCTGTCGGAGCGCGACATCGAGGTGATCCGCGCGGTGCAGGGCGACCTGCCGCTGGAGCCGAACCCGTTCTCGGCTGCGGCGCGCGTGTTGGGTGTGAGCGTCGAGCTGCTCATCGAGGAGCTGGAGGACCTGCAATGGCGCGGGTACCTGCGGCGCTTCGCGGCGATCCTGCGGCACCGGAAGGCGGGGTTTGGGGCCAACGGGATGGCGGTGTGGGATGTGCCGGACGACGGCATCCTCGAGGCCGGGGCCACGATGGCCGGATACACGACGATCAGCCACTGTTACCAGCGGCCGAAGTACGACGACTGGCGTTACAACCTCTTCACGATGATCCACGCGCGGAAGAAGGGGGAGTGCGAGGCGTTCGTCGAAGAGCTGGCGACGCGGCATGCCCTGAAGGACTACGCGGTGCTGTACAGCACAACTGAGTACAAGAAGGTGCGGCTGGCGTACTTCACGCCGGCGTTCGAGGCGTGGGAGCGCGAACATCTGCTGGTTACGGGGGTGGCGCATGCCTGAGGAGCAGGAGCCACGGGAGTACTTCCGGTGGGCGTTCTACCGCTTCGCGGAAAGCTGGCGGGCTTTGGACGCGTCTAGCCGTTCGGGGGCGCTGGACGAGCTGGCGGCGGTGCTTGAGGAGAAGGTGGCGCCGTGGCAGCTCTGCTACAGCCTGGCCGGGCTGCGGGCGGACGTTGATTTCGCGGTGTGGTTGAAGACGACGGTAGGCGTTGCGCCGTTCCAGGAGCTGGAGCGGCGCATCCGGTCGTGCGCGGCGGGCGACCATCTGGCCCTGGCGCACAACTTCATTTCCATGACGAAGCCCTCGCCGTACGCGCGGAAGGAGATCGATCCCGAACGCGAGGCCCTGCGGGCATACCCGGACGGCGCGCCGTACGTATTTGTGTACCCGATGGTGAAGACGCGCGCCTGGTACGCACTCACGGCCGAGGAGCGCGGGAAGCTCATGCGAGAGCATGTGGCGGTGGGGCAGAAGTACCCGAAGATCCGCATCAACACGAGCTACAGCTATGGCATCGACGACCAGGAGTTCGTCGTGGCGTTCGAGGGTGACGACCCGGCGGAGTTCCTGGACCTGGTGCACGACCTGCGTTACACGCTCGCGAGCGAGTACACGTTGCGGGACACGCCGATGTTCACGTGCGTGCTGCGTTCGCCGCGGGCGCTGGCGGACGAGTTCCGGGTAGGGGCGGCGGCGTTCACCGGCTGAATCCTCTTGCCGACTGCCCGAGAGGGTCTGTTCCTGCTGATCGCGAGAATCTCCGTATCCCGACCGCCTTGATCTCCGTACTCGCCACGACGCTCCCGCACCGCTTCCCGGCGACACTGGATTTGGAACGGTCGGTTGTGGTACCGATCACCTTTCGAAGCAAGGAGGATCGACATGGTGGACGTGATTGGCATCGCGGCAACACTGGCGGACGAATTTCGCGCGAAGGCGGCAGCGTACGACCTCTCTGGCGAGTTCCCGGCCGATAACTACGCGCGGATGAAGGAGGAAGGCTACCTGCGGGCGCCCGTACCCGAGGAGCTGGGGGGTCTGGGCGCGGACCTGGCCACGATGGCCCGGGCCCAGCAGGCGCTCGCCCGAGGGTGCGCCTCGACGGCGCTGGCGGTGAACATGCACCTCTTCCAGGTGGGCACGACGGCCGACGCCTATCGAAACGGGCAGCCGGTGGAGGGGTTCCTCCGGCGGGTCGCCGATGAGGGTATCGTCGTGTCGTCGAACGGCGCGGAGGCGATCGTTGCCGGTGCGTGGACCACAACGACGACCGCGGAACGGCGCAACGGCGGCTATGTCGTCAACGGGCGCAAGTTCTTCTGCTCCCAGGCGCCGGGCGCGAACGTGTTCCGTTTCCTCGCGCGAGACACGGAGACGGATGAGCTGTTGATCATGGGCGCGCCAGCTGGCACACCCGGTATCACGATCGTCGAGACCTGGGATACGACGGGAATGCGGGCAACGGCGAGCCACGACCTGGTCATCGAGGACGTGTCGTTGCCCGAAACGGCCGTGGGCGCACGCCTGCCCGCCGGCGAACCGCTGCGCACGCCGGCGTTCAGCAATGTGGCGCGCTGGTTCACGCCGCTGATGGCCAGCGTGTACCTGGGCATCGCGCAGGAGGCGCGCGAGGAGGCCTACAAGGCGATCGGCACGGGCATCAACAGCGCGAACCGGCACACCGTCCTGACCGATGTGCTTGTCGGCGAGATGGAGACCGCGTACCTGACGGCGTGCAGCGTGCGCGACCAGGTCACGGACGAGCTGAATGCCTTTCCCAAGGACCTGCAAGCCGCCATGACCAGGGTCATCCTGATGAAGGAGGCCGTGACCTCGAACGCCATCGTAGTCGTTGAAAAGGCGGTCGAGCTCGCGGGAGGGCGTTCATACTTCCGGAAGTCGCCGCTGGAGCGGCTGGCCCGCGACGTGCGCGCAGCCCGGTTCCACCCGCCGTCAGCGCCGATGTCGTTCCAGATCGCAGGCGAGCGCTGCCGGGAGGCAAGGGCGGCGGAGCTGGTATCCGCGTAGCGGGAGCGCCGCCGATCAGATGCCGCGACCGCGGAATACAGAGAGCGCCATCGCGATCTCGCCGAGGTGTCCCCGCACGTGCCCGTTGCAGGGGCTGATCACGATGCGGGCGACCGAGTATCCGGCCATGCTCTCCAGCTCCTCCACGTAGCCGGGTACACGGTGCTGGGGGAGCAGGAGGGCGTGCGGCGGCACGCCTGGCACCCGGTCCAGGTCGCTGTCGGCGATGCCGTCCAGCCACGCCGCCCACGCGTCGTACGCCACGCGCGCGTACTCCAGCACAGCATCGCGGCTCGTACCCTCGGCGATGGCGTCGGCGGCTTCCGCTGTCATCCCGAACGGCGGCATCGCCGGGTTGATGCCCGGGAGATCAAGCGACGCACGGAGCTCCCGTCCGTCCTGGACCCACACGTTCAGCGCCCAGTCAGCCGTGGCGGCGATGTGCCATGCGGTAAATCCGAGTGACGGCGCTCCGGGATAGGGGTGCCGTAGCCACTCTCCGTCCCTGATCTGGCTCACAACGTCGTTGACGTTGGCGTAGGTGTTAACAAGCTGCTGTTGGAGGACGTGCGTAGCGTTCATTTCGCAACAATGGTAACCCGCCAGGAATTCGACTGCGCGAACGTGCGAGCCGGCACCAACCTAAGTGGCGCTGTCAATTGTCAGTCCTTCGATGTCCGCATAGTCCGCGACATTTCGAGTCACGAGCGTGAGCTCGAACTCGATGGCAGTTGCGGCGATTATCAGATCGAGGGCTCGCTGGTTCACCCGTTTGCCAGCTGACTTCAGTTCGTGCCTGAGTCGAGCGCATCGTCGCGCGACGCCGCGAGACAATGGCAGGACAGGGATGCCGTCGAGCAGGGCGTGAAATTGATGCTCCGCCCGGTCCGGGCGCTCGCTCCGCAGGACTCCCTGATAGGCCTCCATGTAGGTGACGATGCTTATGGCGATGCCGTCGTTCGCGAGCTCGTTGAGGAGAGAGATAGCCGCTCCGTCGCCATTCAACCGGTCGATAGTCCAGTCGGTGTCGATGAGACTTGGCATGGACTAAACCGGGCGCCCTGACGAGTCCTGCCCACGCTGGGCGCGCAGGTCGGACTGTAGCGCCTCAGTATCTACGCCAGTCAGCGCTCCTGTGGCGGCTTCGAGGGCTCTACGAGCCCGGTCCGGGTCGTAGCCGGCCCATGGTTGGCCGACTGTGCCCGCGTTGAGGTCGGCGAAATCGTCAGGGCTAAGAAGAACAGCCACGGTTTCCCCGTCGCGCTCGATCGCTCTTGGCTCGCCATCCTCGGCGACTTCGCGAACGACGCGGACAATGTCCTTGTCGCTGTTCCAGTGGACGCGTTGCGGCTGTTTCATAGCCATCATTGTACTGCGACTTTATGCTCCCTGTCGCGCGTATCACCCGGCGCGCTTGATGGTGGAGGCGCCGTCGGTTGTCGGCTGAACCTGCAGGCGGTCGGGGAAGTTGACGGGGTCGCTGAAGGCCTCCAGGTGCGACACCACGATCACCTTGTCCATGTACTGGGCGAGCTGCTGCAGCTCGGCGACCATCAGCTTCTGGCCCTCGACGTCGAGGCTGCCGAAGCCTTCGTCGATGACGATGGACCGCATGCCGCCGGCGCCGGCGTACTGGCCGATGCCGGAGGCGATGGCGACGGCGCAGCGGAACTTCTGCGAGCCGGACAGCGCTTTGGCACTGCGGGCCTCGCGCATGCAGGTGTGATCGATGGCCCTGAGCTCGAGGGCGTCGCCGTCGCGCTCCAGTGTCAGTTCCAGCGAGCCGCCGGTCAGGCGCTTCAGGAATGCGTTGGCGTGGTTGGTGATGGTGGTCAGCGCGCCCGAGACAAGCACGCCCTGCAGGCCCTTCTTGCCGAGCAGCGTGGTGAGCCTGCGTAGACGCTGATGACGCTGCTTGCGCATCTCGACTTCCTCGCGGAAGCGCGCGAGCTCCGCGACGTGCGCCTCCGCCGTCGCGAACCGCTGCTGCGCCGCCAGATGATCGGCGCGGGCGGTTGCCGCCGTCGCCTCGGCTTCGCTGGCGGCCTCGTGCGCGAGCGCTTCGTCGACCTGGTGCGCGGCGGGGATCTGGTCGGCCTCGTGCTGCTTCGCCTCACGCTGTGCTGACGCAGCGGTGTACGCCTGCTGCGCGCTCTCGAGCGCCTCCTTTCGCCCTGGCGCGCCCGCAAGTTCGCTCTGATTCCTACGGAGCACCTCGAGCAACGCCGCCGGATCGCCCAGCGCCTGCTCGCGCAGGTCGCCGAGGCCGGCGGCTGTCGTCTCCGCGAGCTTGCGGTGGCCCGCGGCCGTGGCCGCTTGCTCGCGCGCGGCGGCGTCGAGCTCGGCGCGGCCGTGTTTGCCCGTGTCGAGCGCCGTGCGCGCCGTGTCTTCGTCCTTCCGCGCGGACTCGTGCGTTGCCCGGGCGGCGTCGAGCAAAGCGGCGGCATCGTCGAGCTTCGACTTCGCGGAGGCATGCGACTTCTGCGCGGTGGCGACGTCCTTCATGCGTCCGTTCAGCCGGGCTTCGTGCTCGGCGAGCGCGGTCGCGGCCTGCGCGCGCGAGGTCTCGGCGGCGGTGCGCTCACCCTCGAGGCGGCTGTGCTGCTGCGCCTGCTGCGCCACCGCGGCCGCCGCTTGTTCGGCCGCTTTGGCGGCCGCGGTCCGGGCCTTGGCGGCAGCGTTCTCACCTGCGGTCGATGCCGTGGCCTGCGACTGCGCCTCGCCGAGCTGCGCCGTAAGCCCGTCGATCTGCTTCTTCGCGGCGGCCTTGTCGATGGGCTGGCCGCAACGCGAGCACTTCGCTTCCTTCGCCGCGGCCTTCCGCTCGGCGAGGTCGTGCTTGAGCTGTTCGGCGCGGGCGCGCCATCCGGCGCCGTCCTTCCGCGCGGCCTCCAGCGCGGCCTCTGACTCCTCGGCGGCCTTCTTCGCTGCTACGGCGTCGCGGTCGACCTTCTCGCGCATGCTTGAGAACTGCTTGAGCTGTGCGTCGATCTCCTTGATGCGCTCGTCGAAGGAGGCGAGGCGGTCGCGCTCCTGCCGGACGGACGCTGCGAGCTGGGCGAAGTCGTGCGCCTGGCGTTCGGCCTGCTGCGCGGCGGCGTGCGACTTCTCGGCCGACTGGAGCTGCTTCGCGGCGGCCTTAACGGCGGCGGTCGCGGTGGCGTTGGCCGCGGCCAGCGCTTCGATGTCGATGGCCGCGACTTTCCGCTGTGCGTCCGCGGCGGCGGCTTCGGCGCGGGTAGCGTCAGCGAGGGCATGCTGGACCTGCGTCACGCGGTCGAGGGCGGACGATAGCGTCTCGAAGAGTGCGGCGTCGCGCTCGATCTGTTCGCGTTGCGCGATGAGTTCGGTGGCGGCGGCGATCTTCGCGTCCAGACCGGCGATTTCTCCCACCAGCCGCGTGTAGCGCTGGGCGTCGGCGAGCATTTCGCGCGCAGCCTGTTGCAAGAGCGTGGCGTCGGCTTCGCGCCTCGCGGTGGTGGCCACGGTGTCGCGCATGGCGGCAATGGCGGCTTCGTCGACGTCGCCGATCTCGGCCAACTTCTCGCCGATCCAGTCGACGCGCTTCTTCTCGTCGCCGAACGCATCGCGCGCGGCTTTCTCGAGGCGCTCGTACTCCTTTAACCCGATGAGGCTGCTGATGACCTGGAAGCGCTCTTTGGGTTTCGCGTCAATGAACTGCGTCGCCGCGCCCTGTTGCAGGATGAAGGACGAAGTGAAAGCTTCCTCCGAAAGGCGAACTATGTTCTCGATAACGCGCTGCAACGAGTCTTTCTTCTCAGTTCCCGGAACTTGCACGTAATCTTGCTTCTCTTCGTCCCAGAAGTAGATGGACTGATCGCTGCCGCTCGCCTTGGAGGTTCGGCCACGGCGGATCAAGTACCGCATTCCTTGCTGTTCGAATTCGAAGTCAACACTGAGGCGATCGCGATCTTCAGAGATGAGGTCTTTGATGTCCTGTTTGCCTATGCGTGTTTCGCCGTAGAGCGCGAAGGTGATGGCGTCGAAGATCGACGACTTGCCGGCGCCGTTCTCACCGCAGATGGCGATGAGCGCGCCGGCGGTAAAGTCGGCGACGGTCTCGTCGCGATAGCGCATCCATCCGGTCATGCGGACGCTGAGGGGGATCACGCATCGCCCTCCGTCAGCGTCTTCGCGCGCAGCTCGTGGACCAGGCCCATGAGGGCGTCGCGCTCGTCCTCGGGCATCTGCTGCTCTTCGAGGTAGCGGCGCACCGTGTCCTCGACGTTCGCGGGGTTCAGGCCCTCGACCGCGGGTGTCTGTGTATCGTCCTCATCCGTCCAGTCCATCTCGACGTTGCCGTAGAGACGGGGGAAGAGCTGGCGCGCCCGATCGAGGAAGGGAGCGGCGTACGTGCCGCGCGGCACGCGGAGGACGAGCTTCACCAGCGTCTCGTCGATGCGGTCGATGGTCTTCGCCTGCGCCGCCAGGTCGTCCTCGGTCTCGGCGACGACTATCGCGAACGGCGTGGGGTCCAGCGGCAGCGACGTGATCTCGCGCACGCCCTGCGGGCCGATGTCGGCGAGGAGCACGCGCGTGTCGTAGTCGCGCTCGGCGACGTCCATGCGGTCGAGGACGCCGACGTAGTAGAAGTGTGCGCCGCCGATCTGCTCGGGCGTGTGGATGTGGCCGATGACGGTCAGCTCGAACTCGGGGAAGGAGCCGCGAGGGATGACGACGTCGTCGCGCGGCGAGATGCGGTGCGCCTTCACGGTGGTGCCGGTGACGGTGACGTGCGTGAGGAGGACGGTGGGCAGGCGCTGTTCGGCCGAGCGCTTGCGCAGCTCCTCCATCTTTTCGCCGAAGAGCTTGGCCAGCAGCTCGTTACGCTGCGCCACGCCGCCGCTGTCGTCGTGCCGCAGGTCGTAGCGGTAGGGCGTCGGGAACGGGAGGAGCGCGAAGTTCATGCGCTCGCCGCCGGCCTCGACGGTCACGAGGTCGGGCTTGGTACGGAAGATGATCTGCTGCTGGTCGTTGGAGGAGGACAGGTCTGAAGACCTGGCCGTACGGGCATCGCCCAGCTCGCGAGTAGCGGCGGTGAGCCAGATGTTGGCCGTGTCGATGAAGTAGTCGCGGTCGTGGTTGCCGGCGACGGCGACGACGCGCATGCCGCGGGCGAGGGGCGCGCGCAGGCCGTCGACCATGGCGTACGCGGCGGCGCGAGAAGCCCCGCGCTCCTGCGCCTCGAACACGTCGCCCGCGATGGCAAGCACGTCGACGGCGTGCTCCTCGCAGTACGCGGCGATGCGGTCGATGTTGCGGCGCTGGTCCGGCAGCCGCGGCTGCGGGTTCGCCCCGGCGAGCGTGTAGCCCAGGTGCCAGTCAGCGGTGAAGAGGATTCTCATGAAGTTGGTCGCCGGGTGTTGGTAGCTGGTCGCCGGTGATCGTCCGTGAGATCGATGCCGGCTTCGTCGAGTCGGTGCAAGAGAAAGCCGACTAGGTACTCGCGAGGCGTCAGTTCGTGCAAGTCCTGGTTCAGCGAAAGCTCCTCGAATGCGCGGAGCATCGCGTGCCACGCGGCCGTTCCTTCGAAGTGTGTGTATGGATAGCTGGCCATCACGCTACCGTCCTTCGCGTCACTTCAATCCGGTTATCGGCTGCTTTTCGAGCCAGCGGCCGAAGTCATCTTCAGCTCGATCAGGAGTACCGTCAGGATTCTCTTGGTCGAACGTCCATCGAGCCGGGTTATCGTGGATGTACTGTCGAATTCGGTGGAGGCTTGCTTCGTTGCGTATAACGTGCTCATGGTAGTTCCGCTGCCAGAGTTCG
>JACRBR010000004.1 GCA_016213125.1 Chloroflexota bacterium
CCGGCAGCACGCGCTGCACCGTCACCTTCCCGTTGGCGACGGTCACCGCCTTGGCGAAGGTGATCACCGGAGCGCCGATCATCTCGGCGATGAGCGTCCCCGTCACACCCGTGTCCCAGTCGACCGCCTGCCTGCCCGTGAGCACCAGGTCCACATCGCCAAGCTTCTTGATCGCGGCCGCCAGCACCGCCGCGCCGCCGTTGCTGTCGAGATCTTCGAACGCGTCGTCGGTGATCAGCACGCCCTCGTCGCCGCCCATGGCCAGGCCCTGCTTGATGACCTCGCGCGCCGTCGCCGCGCCCATGCTCATGATCGTGACCTTCGCGTCGGCGCCAGCGTCTTTGATGCGCATCGCCGCTTCCGCCGCAATCGCGTCGAACTGGCTCGTCACCGGCGCCACGCCCGGCGGCGGTACGACCTTCTTCGCTCCCTCATCCACCTTGAAGCTCGACGGGGGAATGTCCCAGTCGGGCACCTGCTTCACGCACACAACGATATGCACCTTCGTACCTCCTCCGGGCAGAGTGTGGTTCCGCGATTCTGTGGTCAGGGGCTGTTTCCAGCGGTCGCCCGGCTAGCGACATTCCTGAGGCCGATGAAAGGTACATAAGCACAGGGCTTGAGGCTAGAGTCCATCCGGCAGGGTCAAACCTGTCCCCGTTCAGATTCGGGCCCCATCCGCCTACCGATTCGTCGGACGCTTCGCCCGGCCATTATGCGGTTCCGTAACGCGTAATCTCTGTGACGCCACGTTTTTCCATGGATCGCAGCGTAGCCTTCTGATCCTCCTCGCCGATATTGATGGCGGGTCAGCGGTGTTCGCACTGCTATCGCGACAAGACCACAAGGAAGTTGTACTTCGGGCGAAGGCGCGCACCTTCGCACGTGGGGATGGGAGCGATCGATGGGGGTCACACGCGCACCGCGGACACCCGTGTCCGAGGCGCTGCCGATCAGCATACTCGGCGAAGTTCTCGCGAAGCGCCGCTTTCGCGCGATGAACACAGACGTCGAGCTTACGCTCCTCGACTGGTCGCGCGCGGCGCTTCTCGATCGTGTGGAGCGCTTCGTTCATGAGTTCGAAGGCCGCTTCTCCCGTTTTCGTCCTGACAGCGAGCTGTGCGCGCTCAACGCCCGCGCCGGCGCGACAGTCCCCGTCTCTGATCAAATGCTCGATCTGCTCGCCACGGCACTCACCATGCACAGGGAGACGAACGGCCTCTTCGAGCCCGCGATCCTCCCCACGCTCGAAGCCGCCGGCTACGACCGATCGTTCGAGCGCGTGTCAAGGGAAGGTGCTGCCGCCCGGTTCGAATCAGACTCGCGCGGCACCATCGCCGCGATTACGATCGATGCACGTCGTCACACCGTCACGGCCCCGGAGGGCCTGCGCCTGGATCTCGGGGGCATCGGCAAGGGCTACTGCGTCGATCGCGCGGCCGAATTGCTGCGCGATGCCGGACCCGCCCTGATCAACGCCGGCGGCGATATGTTCGGACGCGGCGGCGGACTGGATGGCCACGGCTGGGTCATCGAGGTCCTTGATCCCGCCGATACCGCCCGTGCCATCGACAGCGTCCGACTGTACGACCGGGCCATCGCAACTTCCACCACAGCCGTCCGCAATTGGAGACGCGGTGATCGCGCAATGCATCACCTCATCGACCCACGCACAGGAGCGCCCGCGGAGTCTGGAGTGTGCTCCGCCACCGTCATCGCAGATACGGCGGCGCGAGCCGACGTGTTCGCCAAGACCGCACTACTGTTGGGGCCACACGCAGGCAGCCGCTTCCTGGACGATCATGGCGCGCACGGACTGTTCGTGCTTGCCGACGCCTCCGTCCACACGACCGACGCCTGGCCAAGCATCACAGGAAGGTAAATCAACCATGCAACGCCGATTCGCACTCGCAATCGCACTCGCACTCACCACCATCACGGCATTCTCCGTCGTCTCCGTGGGCGCCCGCACTGGCATCCTCGGCGGCGACGGTGAGAGCACCGCTGGAGCCATGGTCGCCGAAGAGGCGCCGGCGACCATGGCCCCGGCCCCTACGACCGCCCCGGTCGTAGCTCCGGCGGCGCCCGAGCCCATCGTCATCACGGAGTACGTGTACGTCGACGAGCCCGCACCGGCTGCCGCCAGCCCGCGTCCGCGCGCCGCGGCGCCGTCCGCTTCGGGCGGCCTGGCCCCGCTCTCCGCTAACAACCAGCCGGCAGCGCAGCCCGAGCAGGCGCCCGCCCAACCAGCGCAGCCGCCGGCCGTCGCGCCCACGGAGGAGCCGACACCGATGCCGACCGACGTGCCCGCCCCGGCGCCTCGATACGAGGACGACGATGACCACGACGATGATCGCGGCGGCGACCGCGAGCACGAGCGAGAAGACGAAGAGGACGACGACTAGCGTCCTGCCTAAAACACCGAACCCGGCACGCTTGCGCGATGGACCGCGCGTCGATACCAGACGCTGCCGGTTGCCATGTGGGGGTAAACACACGCCATGCAACGCCGTATTGCACTCGCCTTATCACTTGCTATCACGATCATCACGACGTTCTCTATCGTCACCGTGGGCGCCCGCACGGGACTCTTCGGTGACGGCGACAGCGCCGCGGCGATCGAACAGATCGCCGAAACCGCGCCGCCACCCGTAGACGTTCCGGTCGAGCAGCCTGCCCAGCCCGCGCCCGCGTACGCAGCCCCGGCTGACCCGGTGGTGGTGACCGAGTACGTGTACGTGGA
>JACRBR010000003.1 GCA_016213125.1 Chloroflexota bacterium
CTGATCGCCACGCCGCTCCGCCGCAGTGCCTCCACGAAGGGCGCCACGGGCGCGAAGCACCCGTGGTCCACCGTCGTCCCCGCCCAGTCGAAGATCACCAGTCGAATACGTTCACTCATGGGCGCCAGTGTCGCGGATCGCAGTCGCAGGGGCTACCAAGAAGCGAGGACCGAGAACCAAGAAGCAAGAACCTAGAACCTAACGGGTGTGGGAGGAGCGTAGACGGCCCGCGTGGGAGGCAGCGCTCTTGGGAACCTGAACGCGCGGGCTGAAAGCGCGCGCTGCGGTGTCGCACATCCTGCTAGGACCGAGAACTTAGAACCTAGAACTTAGAACTTGAGGCTCGCCTAACCCCAGCGGGGGAGGAACTCGGGGGCGATGCCAAGTGCTGTCTTGCCGATCAGCTCTTTCGCCACGTCGTTTGTCATCGGGTGGAACGCGCCCGGGCGCACGTCACGGTAGTAGCGCTGCATCGGGTTCTTGCGGAAGATGCCGGGCGCGCCCACGACCGACATCGCGATGTCGACGACGCGGACCGCCGCGTTCGTGGCCTGCGTCTTTGCCAGTACGATCTGGGCCAGGTCCTCACGTGCGCGCAGCTCGCCGTCCATCCACCGCCGCGCCGTCTCGCGCACGAGCGCGCGGGACGCCGCCAGCTCGATGTCCATGTCGGCGATGTGGAACTGCACGCCGGGGAAGTGCGCGATCGGCCGTTCGAACAGGATCGGCTTGCGGGTCTTCGCCCACTCACCAGCGAAGTTCCGCGCGGCCGTTGCCACACCGGTGTACACCGCGCCGATGCTGACGCAGAACCAAGCCAGCAGCACGTTGGCGCCGACGTCGGCGTCGCCGGGCGCGCGGAGGCCGACACACGCCTGCTCCGGCACCCAGCAGTCCTTGATCACCATGTCGTGGCTGGAGGTCGCGCGCATCGACATGGTGTCCCACGTCTCGACGATCTCGACGCCCGGCGTGCCCCGCGGGATGATGAAGAGCCCGATCACGGGGTTCCCGTCAGGGTCGGTGGTCGACGTGTTCACCGAGAACAGGTCGATGATGGGCGAGAGCGACGTGAACTGCTTGCGGCCGTTGATGACGAAGCCCGGGACGCCGTTGTGCTCCTGACGGACGGCCTTCGTCGTCGGGAAACCCCAGTTACCGCCGATCTCGGCCTCCGTGAAGCCGCCACCGATGATGGACTTGCCTCCCACCAGCATGGAGACCATCATCTTCGCCGTTGTCACCATGGCCTCGACCGGCACGGCCGCCTCGCCCGGCGCATTGAACGTCTGGGGCGGGTTCAGCAGGTTCTCCATCATCGACCCCAGCGCGAAGACGTGCATGTTGACCGCCAGCGCCGTCGATGCGCACCCCTGCGCGAGCCTCTCTTGGCACAGCGCGAAGTCGAGGAGTGTGCCGCCAAGACCGCCCATCTCCTCGGGCACCGGCAGCGCGATGTAATTCGTCTCCTTCAACCGTTCGAAGTTCTCGAACGGGAAGCTATTCTCCTGGTCGTGCTGATCGGCGCGCGTCGCGAAGTCGTCCGCGAGCTCCGCCGCCAGCGACAGCAGGCGCTGCGTCCGCTCGCTGGCTGAAATCGTCGTCGTCATGCGCTCATTCCATTCTTCACTCTGGGGTAAGGGATTCACCAAACTATATGCCGGGAGCCCTCATATGGGCCATTCCCGCACTGAAGAACGTCGAATGGTGAGGAAAACGCAACAAATGGACGCTGCAGGCTGCGTCAGAACCGCAGCGGGCTGACCTCCCGCACAAAGAACACCACATCCGCCTGATCCGCCAGCGCCAGGCGCGAAGCCTGGTTGTACAGCATCACGATGTCCCCGGTGCTCGATAGCGCGTTGGCCCGTTTGTCCTGGGATCGGGTCGGAAGAGCGAACGCATCGCCGACTTGACCGAGCAGCGCGTTCACGCTGCCCGGCGGGCTCGATAGCTTCGTTGGGAGATCGGGAAACGGCTGGTTGTCGCGCCCACGCTCGAACAGCATCCACACCGACAGCACCTGCTCGGGCAGCTGGTGGTTCAACCACGTGCCCACCGCCCGCTCTTTACCGCCTCCCGGCCCGATCCCCGGCGCGCGGATGCGGGTGTCGTCCTTCGTCAGGTGCATGTTGTGCGCCATCAACACAACGCCCTCGCCCGGATGCTGGTCGAGGACGCGGCGCACGTGCCGCTGCATGAGGTGCTCCCGCATCGCCATGCCCTCGGCGACGGTATCCCAGCTCGTCGCCGGATACACCACGCGCGCATAGTCGAAATTGTCGCGCAGCGCCTCGAACGAGTACCGCAGCTCATCGGCCCATGCCGTCCCCATCCCGTCCTCGATCTCGGGCCTGTGCGTGTCGAACGCGGCCAGCACTCCGTCAAGCCGGCGTACCTCGTCCTGCATTGATTCACCCGGGACGCGCTCGAGCCGCGCTCGCACCTCCGCCAGGCCAGCGCTCGCTGGCGCGCCGCGCAGCGACTCCCCGATGTGCTCGTATCCCGAGTTCGGGCTGGCGTCGACATCGAACCCGAAGTACCTGATCCGGGGACTGCTGGTCGCGCGCGCCTGGCTCATGGCCCGCAGCGTCCGCGCCAGCCGTAGATGATGCGCCCTGAACGCCGCCGTCGGATACGCATCCTCGCCCGCCGCCTTCAATAACCCGGTGATCTGATCGCTGCGGTCCGGCCGCTCCGCGCCCTTGTACCCGAACATCGCCACGCGCTCGAACAGCGACTCGTCGCCCGTCTCGATGTAGAGGTCGATGAGCTTGCCGTCGAACCAGCCGAACTCCTCGCCCACGCACGACCACCCGCGGGGGCACAGGTATCGCAGGAAGACCGAATGGTACGCCGTCTTCTGTTCGATCCAGTGGTCCGGTTCACCGAGATACGCGACCCGCTTGCCCGCCAACAGCGGCCCGAGGAGTGGCTCGAGAAGCGGCGCAAGCCGTTCGGCATCGGCGTCATCGTCGAGATCGGGGAATGGGATCGCTGCGGTGCGCGCCCAGGCGACAAACGCGTCGTGCCTGCTCATGATGGCGACGCGCGGTGGGCGGCGAGGATGCGTGCCGCGATATCGACGCACTCACCGCAGATGCGCGCACCCGCCATCCCGCCCAGCAGCTCCGCTACGTCGTTTTCGGGCCGCAGGCAGAACGAGCATCGCGCGCCGCCCGGGGCGCTCACCCCGTCCAGCGCCGCCGCGGCGTCCCGGCGCGTCGAGACGCCCAGCTTCCGCAGGATGCGCGACACGTGCGACCGCACCGTGTGCACGCTCACCCCCAGCTCCTGCGCGATGCGCGCGTTCGTTTCGTGCGCCCGGATCGCGTCCACCACCCGCCACTCCGCGGGTGTGAAGACGCCCGGGTGCCGGGGACGGCCGCGCTTGCCGCGGGTGCTCGTGCTCATGGTCCAAGTCTAAGGCCGTGCCCTGGCCATTACATCGGCCATTGCGGACGAACTAATCGCGGGTTACCAGCCGCACCGGTAGAATGCGGCCGCCTGCGGATTCGAAGACGAGGACACGATGACCACACCAGAGCTCGGCGGAACCGGATGGCGCCCGCTCTTCACGCCGTCCCGCGCGGGTGTCCACGTCAACGACCACTGCGTCGTCCGCGGCGGGGACGGCCGCTGGCACGTCATCGGCATCACGAAGCCCACGCCCGAAATCGACGCGCACAACGAACGCTGGTTCTGCCACGGCGCCGGGCCCTCGCTTGCCGTCGGCGACTTCAAGGAGCGTGGCCGCGTCTGTGACTTCGGACATCGCGCCTGGGCGCCAACCATCGTCTTCGACGGAAACCGCTGGGTGATGGTCTACGGCCCCGACATCCTTCGCGCCGCGGTGAGCGACGATCCTCGCCTCGACGACTGGCATGAGGTCCCCTGCACGCTGGCCGGCGCGCCCGTGCTCGGCGTGCTGCGGGACCAGATGATCCTCCGCCTGGACGACGACACGTGGCTGATGTACGCCACCGGCAAGCAGCGCGACGGCACCGGCGCCATCGCCGTCTGTGTGTCCGAGAACCTGCTCGACTGGCGCTTCGTGCGCTTCGCGCTGCGCACCACGCCCGACGCCGGGAAGCAGCCTCCGTGGGCCGCCACCGAGTCGCCGTTCGTCTTCCGGCACGACGGCCAGGATGGCGGCGACTACTGGCTGTCCATGACGTACACGGCCAGCACCGAGGGCCCCGCCGGCTACCACGAGACGCTGCTGTTCCGCTCGCAAAACCCGTTCGACTGCGGCACCTACACCGGCGACGCCGGCGAGGTCGCCGCCCGCCTTGAAGCGCACGCCCCGGAGTACATCGTCGATCCCGACACCGGCCAGTGGTATATCACGAGTTGCGGCTGGCGCGGCGACTACTTCGGCACCGTCATCCCCGGCAGCGTGGCGATCCGCGAGCTGGAGTGGGTCGAAGAGTGACCGGCGCTTCGCAGCACGTGGCGCACCGCGCGGGCTGAAAGCCCGCGCTGCGTGTGTCGGTACGTTAGATCCGGTCCGTGTTCCAGAACCTGATCGGGTCGGACAGCAGGGCGTCCTGCACCCACGCATCGCCCAGCCCCAGCCCCAGCACCATCATCGGGTGCGGGACATCCGTGGTCTCCGACGCGCCCGCCGACCGCAGCGCCGTCGCCAGCGGATGGCCGTCCGGTGCGAGCGCGACGATGCGCTCGCCGTGCTCGCGCGCGCGTCGGCCGACGGCGGATACCAGCGCGGCGATCGCGCCATCGTGCCCGGGCGCGCACTCGGCCTCGAGGATCTGCCGCCCGTATGCCCGGCGCCGCGATCGCAGGTACCCCACAACCGCGCCGTTGCGCTCTGCTACGAAGCACCCGCCCGCGTCCTCGTCCAGCCACGAACGTGCGTCCCGCCACGTCCCCAGCGTGCGCACGACCGCCCCCGTCGAGCCCACGATCGCCCGCCGGTAGATGGCACGCAGCCGGCGCGTGTCCTCGTCGCGCATCGCGCGCACCACCCACAGCCCCGCGTGCGAGATCCCCGCGCACGCCGACGCCTCCAGTTCGAACTGCGGCTCACGCACCACGCGATAGCCCATTCGCTCGTAGAATCCCGGGATCCCCGTGAACAGGAACGAGGCCTGCATCCCCTCACGCCGCATCTGCGCGATCGCATCTTGTAGCAGCGCCGTCGCGATCCCCTGCGACTCGAACGCGCGCTCCGTCGCCACCGACCCGATGCCACCGACGGGTACCGGCCGGCCGCGCACCATCATCGTGCGCGCGAAGATCCGCACGTATCCCACGAATCGCTCGTTGTCGACCGCCACCCGCCCGTGCCGGAGCCGGAACGTCGAGTCGTCCTCCGTCTGCGACACGAACAGCTCGCGTCGCGCCTCCGGAAACGCGGCGGCGAGCAGGTCGTACACCTGCCCCAACTCCCCGCGGCGGACCGTGCGAATCGTTACGTCCATGTCGCCGGATCGTACACAACGCACGAGACGGAGGGAGAAGTCCCTCCGTCTCGCATTGGGGCATCGCCGGTTAGGGCTAGTCCAGGGGTCCCGGAGGCGGTGGCGGCGGAGGAGGCGGCGCGCACCCATCGTCGTCCGCGTCAGCGCTCGCGCTCGCGCTCAGGCTGTCACTCGCCGATGCGCTCGTGCTCGTGCTGGTGCTGAGGCTGTCGCTCAAGCTCGTGCTGGCGCTGAGGCTGTCACTCAGGCTCGTGCTCGCGCTGAGGCTGGTACTGGCGCTGCTGCTGAGGCTCGTGCTGGCGCTTGCGCTGGCAGCACTCGCCGTGCCCGCAACGCCGTCGCCGTCAGCGATGCAATCGTCGGCCGCGGCGCAGTCGGCGCTGTCGCTAACGCTTGTGCCCGCGCTGGTGCTCAGGCTGTCGCTGACGCTTGTGCTCGTGCTGGTGCTCAGGCTGTCGCTGACGCTCGTGCTCGTGCTCGTGCTCAGGCTGGTGCTGGTGCTGACACTGCCCGAAGCTGCGCCGCAGGCGCCGCTGTCGCTGGCGTCGTCGCTGTCCGGCCCGTCGCCGCTGCCACCGGCCGGCGCGGGACCGTCGTCGTCATCATCGTCGTCGTCATCGCTGAGTGTGGTCTGGCCGGGCATCGCCGCCAGCCGGTCGTCTTCATCGGCTGCCGCCGCCGGCTTCGCGCCCAGCGCGACCGCGGTCAGGCTGAGGAAGACGGCGGCGAAGACGCCGAAGACCAGCACCAGCCGGCTCCGCCCGTGGAGTGCATCGGACATGTACATTGGTTGGACTCCCCATCGTGCTATGCGCCCTGACGCGGTTGCCCGGAGTCGCGCGCCCTCCGTCGCCGCGTCTCCCCGCATCCGAAAGTGATCCGACCGCCTCTGCGAACCGCTCTTTTGTGCCCCATCCGCGCGCACCCGCTGCGTTCGCTACGGTCCGTCGCCGACAATATCGCTGGGACCATCACGGGAGTTACGTGGTTGGCGCCCTGTCGATGGGGGGAACTCGAAAGATGATGCGACGCGTCGGTATGCGGGTGCGATCGTGAACCTGCGCGCACGTGCGACTGCATCTGGCGGTACGCCTGGCGGCGCGGCGCTGATCCCTCACGACCCGACCCTCCCCGGCCTGCCAGCCCTGTTCGACCGCGACTGGTACGGCGAGCACTTCTACCGACTCCACCCCGAGGTCGACGTCGCCGTCCCGCAGATCGAGGCGCGGCGCCTGACATATCGGCCGGGCCAGCGCGCGCTCGTTACCTATGTCGCATCCCAGAACTTCGGGGACTGGACACTGGACCACGAGTACGCGGCCGAGCTCGTTGCGGGCGAGTCCGAGCCCCGGCTCTTCCGCTATCCCGACGATCCGTACCTGCCCGGCCTGGCCCGTGCCGCGTCCGCGGTCGACGGAGACGATATGCTGAGCGAGCATGTCTGCCTGCGGAGCA
>JACRBR010000070.1 GCA_016213125.1 Chloroflexota bacterium
CCGACGAACACCCCGGTGCCGCCGACGGACACGCCGACGAACACACCCGTGCCGCCGACGAATACGCCAACGGAAACGCCGGCGCCTGACACGTTCACGCCGACGCCGACGGACACGCCTGTGCCGACTGCCACCGACACGCCGACGAACACCCCGGCACCGGCGACCGACACACCCGTGCCCACGGCGACGAACACAGTCGCGCCATCACCGACCGACACACCCGTGCCGACGGCCACGAACACGGCCCTCCCGACAGCGACAGACACGCCGCTTCCTGAGGCAACGGCCACGAACACGCCGTCGACGGCGCCGACGAATACGCCGGTCGTGACAAAGACGGTGCCCGTGACACGCACGGCCGTGGTCACGAAGACGGCGGTGCCAACGAAGACGGTGAGGCCGACTGAAACGGCCGAGCCGGAGCCGGAGTTCTGCTGGACGCTGCACCGGAAACTCAAGGTCCTGAAGCAGGTCCTGCGACGTCTTGGCTCGGAGGAGGGCGACCGGCGCTACAAGGCGCGGTACGACCTGGACCACGATGGAGACATCGACCTGCGAGACGTGGAGATCATCTTCGTGGATATTCCGACCTGCCCGCACAGGCACGGTCACGAGGAGTGGGACTGGTAGAGCCCGCAGCAATGGAGTTGTTGAAGGGGGAGGCCGCCACAGGCCTCCCCCTTTCGCCTTCTCGTTGACGGGGCACCGGGCGCGCGTTAGGCTGCCGCTGATGACGGACGCGCGCGGGCATCTGGGAGCTGGACGCAGGCCACGGCGGTAGGGCGGCCGGTTCCACACGCACGCTGCGGCGCAGTTCAGCGGCGCAATTTAGCGAGCCACGGACGCCCGGAGCGCCGTGGCCGTTTCGTTTCTACAAATCTCACTCACACGGGCAGCACGCTCGCTCGATGCAGCGCTGCCGGCAAGGCCAATCGGCTAGAAGGAGTTGGACATGACGACGGACGTGCGAGACCCGTACCTGGCGGAGACGGAACACGTCGATCCTGAGATCTACGGCCTGATCAAGGAAGAAGAGCAGTACCAGATCGAATCCGTGCGGCTTATCCCTTCGGAGAACTACACCTCGCGCGCGGTGATGGAAGCGACGGGGTCTGTGCTGGCGAACAAGTACAGCGAGGGCTACCCCGGCAGGCGGTACTACGAAGGGCAGCGCAACGTCGACCAGATAGAGACGATCGTGATCGAGCGGGCGAAGGCGCTGTTCGGGATGGACCACGCGAACGTGCAGCCGTACAGCGGCTCGCCAGCGAACCTGGCTGTGTACGTGGCGCTCCTAGAGCCGGGCGACACGATCATGGGCCTCAGCCTGCCGCACGGCGGCCACCTGACGCACGGGTGGTCGGCCAGCGCGACAAGCAAGTTCTGGAAGTCGGTCCGGTACGAGGTGGACGAGAAGACGCACCTCATCGACTACGACCGGGTGCGTGCGATGGCGAAGGCGGAGCGCCCGACGATCATCGTCGCAGGGGCCACGGCGTATCCGCGCCAGTATGACTTCGCGGCGTTCGGGGAGATCGCGCGGGAGGTGGGGGCGTACTTCCTGGCGGACATCTCGCACGTCTCCGGCCTCATCGTGGCGGGCGCGCACCCGGACCCCGCGCCCTACGCGGACGTGGTGATGACGACGACGCACAAAACGCTGCGGGGGCCTCGCGGAGCGATGATCCTTTGCAAGGCGGAGCACGCGGAGGCGATCGACAAGGCGGTGTTCCCGGGGCTGCAGGGCGGCCCGCACGAGAACACGATCGCCGGGGTGGGCGTGGCGTTGAAGGAGGCGGCGACGCCGGCCTTTCGCGGTTATGCGCAGCAGATCGTGGCGAACGCGAAGGCGCTGGCGGCGGAGCTGCGCGAAGGAGGGTTCGACCTGATCACCGGCGGGACGGATAACCACCTGATCCTTATCGATCTGACAGGAAAGAAGGTGTTTGGGAAGAAGTACGCGCGCGCACTGGACCGTGCGAACATCGTGGCGAACTACAACACGATCCCATTCGACCCTCGAAAGCCGTTCAGTCCGAGCGGCCTGCGCATCGGCACGCCTTCCGTGACCACGCGCGGCATGAAAGAGGACGACATGCGCCAGATCGCCCGCTGGATGGAGCAGGTGGCGGACAACGTCAAGGACGACGCGGCGCTGGACCGCATCGGCGCGGAGGTGCGGGAGTTCTGCCGCCAGTTCCCGGCGCCCGGAATGCACGCCGTCTAGGGGATTGGGGATGCGGTTGGTGATACGATGGCCACCTGGACCGGAGGTGTTGTGATGACGACCGAAACCACGCCCGGAGCCATCGTCGAGCAAAATGGGGTCCTCATCGGGCCGTACCGGGCGCCGCGCAACCTGGCGCAGACGCAACGCGGAAGCATCCATGACGATGCGATGGCGACGAAGTTGGGGTTCCGCGGAGGCACTGTCGCGGGTAGCATCCACATGGAGCAGTTTCCGCCGGTCCTGGTACGCGCATTCGGCCGGCGATGGGTCGAGACCGGAAGCCTGAGTTGCTACTTCCGCAACGCGACGCTGGACGGCGAGCGGGTGCGCGCGCTGGCTCAGGCGCCGGCGCCCGGCGACGCCAACGCGCAGATCAACGTGTGGATGGAGCGCGACGACGGCCTGCAGGTGCTGGAAGGCACCGCATCCATCGGCGAGCCATCGGAGCCGTCCCTGCTCAGGCGTAAGCTGGCGGAGCCACGTGACTCCGGCGAGATCCGGATCCTGTCCGAACTGAACGCGGGACAATCGCTCGATGCCGTGCCGACGCGCGTCGACCTGGCCGCCGAGAAGCTGCGGCTCGATGCCCTGACCGAACCGATGGCGTGGTACACCGGTAACTCGCCCTGGGGCGGGCCCGTGCTGAACCCGGGGCTGCTGGTGCACGCGATGGTGGCGATCCAGGCGCGCATGCCCGTGCGGCGGGCCGTCGGCCTGTACGGGGCTATCGAGGTGCGCCTCCTGCGGGGGCCGGTGTTCGCTGAACATGACTACGAGGTGCGCGGCCAGATCCTGGGCGTCGGCGTGACGCCGAAGACGGAGTACGTCTGGTTCGAGTCGGTGATGCGGGAACCAGGCGGCGGGGAAGACATCGCCTCGATGATCATGATGTTGCGTTTCATGAAGGCATCCTCGCAGCTCTGGGCCCAGTAGCAGGCGACGCGCAACAGATCTTGCCATCGATGCCGATCTTCGCTTTCGGGTGCCGTTGCCCGCGCCCGGCCCGCTGCCTAAGATGGTTGCGCACCCGATCACACCATGGAGAGCTAGTCAAATGCAGGTACGAGTAGCATCCGGCGACATCGCCACGTATGACGCGCCGTGCATCGTAGTGCACCTGTTCGAGGGCATCACGGCGCCGGGCGGCGGGACGGGTGCGGTCGACGCGGCGCTCGGCGGCATGATTTCTGACCTGATCCAGTCGGGCGACATCCGCGGCAAGGACGGCGAGCTGACGATGATCCACACCTTCGGCAAGCTCGCCGCGCCTCGCGTGCTGGTAGCCGGGCTGGGCAAGAGCAGCGAGTTCACCGTCGACAAGGTGCGCGATCTGAGCGCCAGCATCGCGCGGCATTTGCGCGCCAAGCGCGTGGCGGAATACGCGACGATCGCACACGGCGCGGGGATCGCGGGGCTGGACCCGGCGGCCTGTGCCGAGGCGACCGCCGAAGGGACGCTGCTGGGCCTGTACCGCTTCGATCGGCACAAGAAGGCGAACGACGACAACTTCGAGGTGCAGACGCTGACGATCGTCGAGCATGACGCCGGCAGGGTGGCGGCTCTGCAGGCCGCGGCCGAACGCGGGGTCATCCTGGCGGAGTCGGTGGAGTTCGCGCGCGACCTGTCGAACGAGCCGGGGAACATCCTGACGCCGACGGAGTTTGCGGCCAGGGCCGAGGCCATGGCGACGCAGCACGGGCTAGGGGTGCGCATCCTGGACCGCGACCAGGTGGGTGAGATGGGCATGGGCGCGTTCCTGGGCGTGGCCCGCGGGAGTGCACAGCCGCCAAGGTTCATCGTGCTGACGTACAACGGCGGGGTTGACTCGAAGCCGCTGGGCCTCATCGGCAAGGGGATCACGTTCGATACTGGAGGCATCTCGATCAAGCCTAGCGAAGCCATGCTGGAGATGAAGGGCGATATGTCCGGCGGCGGCGCCGTGATCGCGGCGATGATGGCGATCGCGCGGCTCCGGCCGAAGATCAACGTCACGGCGCTGGTACCGGCGACGGAGAACATGCCCGGCGGCAACGCGATCAAGCCAACGGACGTGCTGCGAGCGATGAACGGCAAGACCATCGAGGTCATCAATACGGACGCGGAGGGGCGGGTGATCCTGGCCGACGCGCTGTCATACGCGGTGCAGCTCGACCTATCGCCGGTCGTCGACGTGGCGACGCTGACGGGCGCGATCTCGATTGCGCTGGGAAACGTGGCGTTTGGCGTGTTCGCGAACAACGACGCACTGGCGGAGCGCATCAAGGGCGCGGCGAAGGCGGCGGGCGAGAAGTGCTGGGAGCTGCCGATGTTCAGCGAGTATAAGGAGCTGAACAAGAGCAACGTGGCCGACGTGAAGAACAGCGGCGCGCGCGGAGCGGGATCGATCGCGGCGGCGTTCTTCCTGAAGGAGTTCGTGGACGAGCGACCGTGGGCGCACCTGGACATCGCGGGGGTGGACTTCTACGACGCGGAGAAGGGCGTGCTGACGAAGGGGGCGAGTGGGATCCCGGTGCGGACGCTGGTGAACCTGGCGCTGGATCTGGCGGAGCGGCCGATATAGGCCGCACATGCTCCCGCCCCTGATTCCACACCTGTCTGAGACAGCTTGCTCAAGGAAAAGAGACGATGCTTCGAGTTGAGTACAGCAAGGACGGAGACGCTGCGTACATCTACCTGACGAGCATTGCGGCAGGTCAGGTCGCACGTACCGCCCTGATCGACCCTGCGGACTCAGCAGAGTCGATCATCGGGATCGACTTCGACTCCAATGGCATGATGCTGGGCATCGAGGTCCTGGACGCAAGCAGGCGCCTGCCGGCAAGTCTTCTCGAATCGGCCAGCAAGCCCGGGTCCCCGTGAGGCTCAAGCCAGGTCCTGCCCGCAAGCACGGCAACGCGCGGGCTGAAAGCCCGCGCTGCGGGGCGCCCTGTGGTTCACACGATCTCACACGGCGGGAAGAAAAACGCGCGGGCTGAAAAGCCCGCGCTACGGTGTCGAATGCGTGTGCAGGCGGAGCTGAAGCTCCGCGGCTACTGGTGTTTAACTGCGGCGCTTGTCGAAGTCGTCGAGGTCGAGGCTTTCGATGAAGTCCTTGAAGGCGGACATGCGCTCGAGTTCTTCGGGGGCGACCTTCTGACGCTCGCCGTTGGAGTCCTGCACCTGTTCGCCGTCCTTGTCGAGCAGGACGCCGGCACGCTCCAGGACCCGCTCGTCGGCGAAGATGGGCACCTTGGCGCGGACGGCGAGCGCGAGCGCATCGCTCGGCCGCGAGTCGACCTCCATGGAGTCGCCGTGGACGTCGAGGACGACGCGGGCGTAGAACGTATCGTTAGCGAGATCGTTCACGAGGATGTGGTTGACCTGCGCACCAAGCTGCTCGATAACCGAGCGGAGCAGGTCGTGCGTCAGGGGCCGAGCGACGGAGACTTCCTGAAGCTGTACGGCGATGGCATCGGCCTCGGCCGGGCCAATCCAGATAGGAAGGTAGCGGTCAGACGCCTTTTCCTTGAGGATCACGACCCTCTGGTAGTTCATCAGGCTGACCCTGATGCTTTCGATCGTCATCTCAATCAAGCCGCCCACCCTCCTGTCATCCGATCCAGTCTAGGCAGGCATTGCTTCGACTGTCAACGAATCCGGATTCGCGCCCGTTTGCGTCAAGTTCCTTATGGAAGACCGGACAGCGGCGGCGCGGGACGTTCACCGACTGACCACTTCGTCTCCAGGTACACGCTCACGCCCGCGATGGTCCCGAGGGCCAGGGCGATCATGAACAGCACCGGTGTCACACCAAAGATATCGGCCACGGATCCCGCCACGACCAGCGGGAGAATGCCCACAGCGTTGGCCAGCACCACCTGCGCGGCGAACACACGGCCACGCATCTCGGCAGGCGCGCGTTCGTGGAGGACCGTCTGGGCCGGCGCGTTGACCATCGCGTAGGCGAAGCCCACGGGCCCAGCGAAGGCCATGGTCAGCAAAACCAGGATGGAGAGACCGCCGGCGCGCCCGTCGTCGGAGAAGGGATTGAGGTTCTCGGTCGTCTTCAGCCACGACGCGAACGGCTCGATGAGGCCCAGCGCGATGACGCAGAGGCTCAGGCCGACGAGCCCGGCGATGACGGTGCGGTTCTTGCCGAGACGCGCGGCGATGTACGGCAGCGCGCGAAGGCCGAGGATCGCTCCTACTCCGACGGGAGCAAAGATGGTGACCGCCTTGTCGGGTGAGATCTCGAGGACGGCCTGCATGTAGCGGGGCACGAGGACGGCGAAGAGCAGCACCAGCGAACTCCCGGTCGCGTAGTGAATCAGCGCCAGCGAGGACACGGGATCCTTGCCGATCGTTCGCAATGTGCCCATGTAGTCGCCGGCGGCGTTGCGCAGCTCGCGGAAGGTGGGCCAGCTGCGATCGGGCGCGGCATCATCGTCGGCGATGGGCGGCATGAGGTACGCGCAGACGACGGAGATCGCGAACATGATGGCGGCGACCACGAAGATCCACATCGCGCCGATGGTCGGCAGCAGGATCGGCGCGAGGAAGATCATGCCGATGAGCTGGGAGCCCGTGACGGCCATGCTGAACACACTGTTGGCCGACATGAGCTGATCCTTCGGCACGACGGACGGCACGGTGACGGCATCGGTGGTGCCGAAAAGCTGGCTGGAGGTGGCGAAGAAGATGCTGATGGCGATGAGGCCCACGAAGTGATCGCGCGAGAGCAGGAAGCACACGGCCAGGAGCATGCGGGCGACGTTCGTGTAGATGAGGAGGAGGCGCTTGCTCCACATATCGACGAGGACGCCGGAAAAGACGCCGAAGACGACCGAAGGGATCACGAACGAGAGCACCAGTACCGAGGTAAAGGTCGAACCATCGGTGAGGTCGGTCACCAGCACGAGCAACGTAAAGAGGATGGCGTTCTGCGCCGACTGGGAGATGAGCTGGGCCAGCCAGAGCAGCAGGAAGCTCCGGTTCATCAGCACCGGCCGAAGTTTCGGGGCGGGCGGCGTGCGGATGAGCTGGAGGCGCGGGGTGGCCATCAGCGGTACCTCACAGGCTGGGGCATCGCCAGGTTTCTCGCTGCGTAGTAGAGGGCGAGCAGGCCGCAGCCGACCGCCACGAAGAAGAACACCGGCTGGACACCGATGACGTCGGCGAGGAGGCCCGTCAGGAGGATGGGAGGGATGGAGGCCAGGTTCGTCAGCACGCTCTGCGCAGCCAGCACGCGTCCCTGCATCTCCCTCGGTATGCGC
This sequence comes from Chloroflexota bacterium, assembly GCA_016213125.1. GTDB lineage: Bacteria > Chloroflexota > Dehalococcoidia > DSTF01 > JACRBR01 > JACRBR01. The sequence goes on from JACRBR010000070.1 coordinate 7,486, forward strand.
TCATTCACGATGGTGCGGGCGACGATGTTCACGAAGGTGAACGAGAACGCCAGCACCGGCCCGAGCATTGACGAGATGATAATACGCGCCGAGGTTTCACCGAATGGGCCCGGGTCGAAGATCCCAAACGGATTCAGCGACTGCAGTCCGTCCCCAAGGGGTCCGACGAAGCCCAGCAGCGCCACGCAGGCCACCATCGCCGCGAACGAGCCGCCGACCGTCCACCACGCCGAGACGCGGCTCGACAGGTTCCCGACGATCCGCATCGCCAGCCAGATGCCGATGGCGGCGGGAGCGGCGACGAAGATCACGTTCTCGGCGCTCACACCAAGCACGTTCCCCGCGTAGCGCGGCATCAGCGTCGCGACGACGAGGCCTGTGGTGTTCGCAAGCACCAGGATCACCACGCTGATGTAGGCCATCGAGTCCTGGGTCAGGCGGTGCCAGGCCTCGGCGAAGCGCTCGCGCGTCTCGTCGATGGAGACGTGCATGCTGGAGACGGCGCCGCCGAGGCCATCGATGGTCACAAAGATAAGGGCCGCGCCCGCGAACATCGCGGCGCACAGAATGGCGAGCGGTGGGGCGCCGACGGTCTTCAAGAATATGGCGGGGAGCAGCACAAGTCCGAGGATCTGCGCGATGAGGGAGCCCAGGTTGTTCACGGAGTTGGCCGCCACGTACTGGTCCGGCTCGACGACAGCGGGAAGCGCGGCGCCCTCCGCCGGACCGGAGAACTGCGAGCCGACGGCGAACAACACGGCGATGAGGTAGATGACGGCGACGTTGTCGGTCGATAGTGCCAGCAGCACGCACAACCCCGCACGCACGGCGTTGGTGCCGGCCAGCACGATGCCTTTCGGCAAACGGTCGACGAGCACGCCGGAGACGGTGCCAAGGAGCGCCGTCGGGGCGATGTAGGCGACGACGAAGAGGCTGCTGAAGAAGCTCTTGCCGGTGGCGTTCACCACCAGGATGAGCATCGTGTAGACGACGGCGTTCACCGGGATTCCGGAGATCACGCGGGCGAGCCAGAGGCGGCGATATGCGTCGTTGTCGAAGAGCGAACGCTCGCCAACGAGCGCGGAGAGCCGCATCATGGCGGAACGGCCGTACTCGCCGGCGCGCGCGGCCTGGGCTGCGCCGGTACGCGTCATCAGTCGCGCTCCATGATGACGCGGAGCTGCTCCGGGTCGGGCTCGGGGCCGCGGGCGACGAAGGTCTTCAACCGCTTCTCCAGCGTCCGGCGCTCGAGCAGGACGCGGTGGCCGCAGGTGCCGCACTTCAGGCCGATGTCCGCGCCGACGCGCACGACCTCCCACTCGTAGCCGCCGCACGGATGCGGCTTGCGGAGGCGGACGATGTCCGCCATGCGAAAGTCGACGATCTC
>JACRBR010000068.1 GCA_016213125.1 Chloroflexota bacterium
GCACGCATGGAGGACGCCCTGGCAGCGCTGGAGGCGCAGGGCGCCACCATCGATCGCGATCTCACTCTGCCGAGCCCGGAAGCTGCGCTCGCCGTGTATTACATCATCGCCCCCAGCGAGGCATCGGCGAACCTGGCCCGGTACGACGGCGTGAAGTACGGATTCTCGTACCAGCAGGGCGCGACGATGTGGGAGAACATGGAGAAGACGCGCGGCTTCGGCTTCGGGTCGGAGGTCAAGCGCCGCATCATGATCGGCACCTACGCGCTCTCCGCCGGCTACTACGACGCCTACTACCTGAAGGCGCAGAAGGTGCGCACGGTGATCCGCCGCGAGTTCGACGCCGCCTTCGAGAAGTACGACGCTATCGTCGCGCCCGTGACGCCGACGCCCGCATACAAGATCGGCGAGAAGACCGGCGACCCGTACCAGATGTACTTGAACGACGTCTTCACGCTGCCCGTGAACATCGCGGGCCTCCCTGGCATCTCGGTGCCGGCCGGCTTCGTCGACGAGCTGCCGGTCGGGTTGCAGGTGATCGGCAAGCCGTTCGATGAAGCGACGGTCTTGCGCGTAGCCCGCGCGTACGAATGCACAGCCGACTGGCACTCCGCACATCCGTCCCTATAACCGCGAATACCCGCGGTTGAGCAATCCACAGGCCGCCGATCCAACGTACTGTTCTTGTTACGTTGGATATGTTGAGAAGAAGGAGCGAACGCCATGTTATCCCGAAAGTGGTCCAGGAATCGGATTGCCGCGCTCACCTTTGCCAGCTTCGCGCTGGTTGCGTTCATCGCCGCGGGTTGCGGTGACGACGACGAGGACGGAACACCAACCCAGGCTGCCTCCACCCCGGCGGCGACAGCGCCCGCATCGACGCCGACGACCGCAGCGGCTGCACCGACTACCGCAGCAACCGCGGCAGCCACAGCTGCCACAGATGCCACGCCGGCGGCGGGCGCCACGGTATCGATGGGCACTGCGGGACTCGTCGACAGCCGCGGGTTCTCGCTGTATCTCTTCGCGAACGACGTGGCCGATAGCGGCACGAGCGCGTGCTCGGGTGGATGTATTGCGGCGTGGCCGGCGCTGACGGCCGAGGGCGCCTTGACGGCCGGTGCGGGTGTGACCGGGGAACTTGGTACGATTACGCGCGATGACGGTACTGTGCAGGTGACGTACAAGGGTCTGCCGCTGTACTTCTTCGCGAACGACAAGGCAGCCGGCGACACGAACGGTAAGGACATACCGAACTGGAGCCTGGCGCAGCCGTAGGTGAACGGGAACCAAGGAGCGACCGGGTGATGCAGAGGAAAGTGCGATTCGCTGGACTTGCCGTGGCTGCCGTGGCCGCGTTGGCGCTGACGGCCGTGGCCTGCAGCGACGATGACGGCGGCGATGCGCCGCGTACGCAGGCACCGCAGGTCCAGACGCAGACCGCTGCCGGCGTCGCGACGCGCTCCGCTGGCATCACGCCCCTCGCGGGCGTAACGGTGGCGTCGGGCTCCACAACCGTCCTCATCGGGACGTCGTCGGCGGGCGGGTTTCTGACGGACTCCGAGGGTCGCGCACTGTACACGTCCGCGAACGACCCCGACGGCCGCAGTGTCTGCCTCCGAAGCTGTGCCCAGATCTGGCCACCCCTGACCATCGAAAGCGGCTCTCCGACAGGCCCTGCCGACCTCGGGGGCGTGCTGTCCACGGTCACGCGGGAGGATGACGGGGCCACGCAGGTCACCTACAACGGCCGTCCTCTGTACCGTTACAGCCTCGACGTTCAGCCTGGCGACACGAAGGGTAACGGTATTGGCGGCAACATCTGGGTGGTTGCCGTTCCGTAGCAGATCTACGCGCGGTATTTCGACAGACGGGGCGTCCTTCGCAGGGCGCCCCGTCTGCCTTCGTCGATACACGAATCGGTGCATATACTGCGGGCATCCCGGATTCCTGCGATGCCTCGGAGTTTCCCGATGAGGCCCTACCGCCGCAAACTCTCGCGCGAGGACTCTGACACCGGATCGATCCTCATCACGAAGAACCGCTGGCCAGATTTCCCCGCACCGATGACGGCGTTCGAGGTGCGCGTGGGGCGCAGCCGCTATTCGACGCGCATCGTCGCGGAAGATTGTGAGTGCGTGGCGCCGAAGCACCAGCACTACCATCTCGAGGCCGGGCACTTCGCACGGCGTCTCAAGTTCAAACCCGGCGACCTGGTCCAGATAGTGCGCGAGGGCAGCGTCTACGTCCTGCGCAATGGATAGCGACGAAGAAGCCGGGCTGCGCGCGTTCGCCGTGACCGTCGGAGCATACGCCGGCGCTTCCTATCCCGAGCGTCCGGAATGGATCGACAGGCACGGCGCGCGGGTCTCGGTGACCTCCATCGATGCGCGGTGGCGGGAAGAAGAGCGGCTGGGCTTCCGGGTGCGGCTCGCCGATGGCTCCGCATGGTTGTTGTACTATGTGCCGGAACTCGACCTTTGGTCGGGTGTCGCCGACGCGGCCGCACAGGCGGGCACTGTCTGAGCGCCATGCCGGCATCCTGGAGGAGGCACGACGGCCCGCCCTGCGCGGGCACCCCATGAGCGACGGCGTAACTCATCGCGGCAACATCTCGCAACACGTCCAGGCGATCCCCTCGTCGGGCATCCGGCGCTTCTTCGACCTGCTGGCCAGCATGGAGGGCGTCATCTCCCTCGGCGTGGGCCAGCCGGACTTCGTGACCCCCAACCACATCCGCCAGGCCGCCATCAAGAGCATCGAGGATGGCGAGACCTATTACACCTCCAACTACGGTCTCGTCGAGTTGCGCGCGGCCATCTCCCGCCACCTGAACCGGCTGTACGGCATCCGCTACGACGCCGGCACCGAGATCATCGTTACGGCCGGCGTTAGCGAAGGCCTCCAGATCGCCCTGGAGGCCATCCTCGACCCGGGCGACCAGGTGCTGAGCCCAGACCCCGGCTACGTCGCGTACCTGCCGGCCGTGCTGCTGGCGGGCGGCGTCTACATGCAGGTGCCCACGCGCTCGGACGATGGCTTCCAGCTCCATCCAGATGAACTCGAGAGCCGCATCACGCCGCGGACGAAGGCCATCCTCTTCGGATATCCCGCCAACCCCACCGGCGCCGTAATGACGCGTGAGACCGCGCAGGCCGTTGCGGACATCGCCGAACGACACAACCTCTTCGTCATCTCCGACGAGATCTACGACCGGCTGGTCTATGACACCGAGCATGTCTGCTTCGCGACGATCCCGAAGATGAAGGAACGCACGATCCTGCTCGGTGGTTTCTCGAAGGCGTACGCGATGACGGGCTGGCGTCTGGCCTACACGTGCGCTCGCAGCGAACTCACCGAGGCGATCATGAAGGTGCACCAGTACGTCATGATGTCCGCCCCGACGCCCGCACAGTTCGCTGCGCTCCAGGCGCTAAACGCCGGCGAGGAGGATGTGCGCGGGATGGTGTCGGAGTACGATCGCCGCCGCCGCATGCTGGTGAATCGCCTGAACGCGATGGGCCTGCCCTGCGCCGATCCGCACGGCGCCTTCTACGCGTTCCCGCAGATCGGGGGCTCGGGCATGAATGATGAATCGTTCGCCGAGCGCCTGCTCATGGAGGAACGCGTTGCGGTGATCCCCGGCTCCGCGTTTGGTGAAGCGGGGGCGGGCCACGTGCGCATCTGCTACGCCCAGAATTATGACCTTCTCGTGGAGGCAATGGACCGCATCCAGCGATTCCTCGAGCGTCACCGCGTCGGCTCCAAGTAGCAGCCTGCCGCCTCACGGCGAAAGATCCTTCGAGTCTGTTGCGGGAGCGATAAAAGTAGTAACGACCGTAGAAAACCCCTTCCGGTGCGCGTGTCCCGAACCTACAATGCCGCCGGTCTTGTTCGAGTACGCGCCTAGCAGGGGCCACGGGCCCCACAAAGGAGACCCTTCCCATGGCCTACATCATCACCGAGCCCTGCATTGGCACGAAGGACCGGTCCTGCGTGGACGTGTGCCCGGTGGACTGCATCCACGACGACGGCGACGACGACAAGATGCTGTACGTCGACCCCGACGAGTGCATCGACTGCGGCGCCTGCGAGCCCGCCTGCCCGGTGAACGCGATCTTCGCCGAAGACGACGTGCCCGACAACATGAAAGCTTACGTCGAGATCAACGCGCTGTGGTTCAAGGACAAGGCCGGCGCCCGGGCGAAGGTCGACGCGATCGCCCCGTAGCGTTCGTATCGGTTGACATCGGAAGAAAAGCCCGGGGGATCTCCGGGCTTTTCGCGTATCCGGCACTTCTGACGAATCTGGGCGGAGACTTTTCTGGCGAGAAGCTGGTGAGAATGCGGCCGTACGATGGCTTCATCGGAGTCTGCGACAGTTGTTGCCCTCGCTATCGCAGGCATCCGGGTGGCGGGGTGGCGCGTGCCACGGTCACGTGGCTGCGCCCCCTTCCGCCGCCGCATGGGTGTGTTCGGCGATGTGGTGTCTGCGTTCGCGGCGTTGCCATGCCACTGACGCTTCCGCTGCCAGCACCAGCAGCCCGCACCAGACGACGATATCGCCGGGGCTGGCCACCATCCCTCCGGCGCCGGCCTTCACGACGATCTGGTCTCCCAGAGCCGTCAGCCGCCCGCCATCTCCGGTGACGAGCACGTCCTTGGATCCCTGAATCCACTCGCCCGGGGTGTAGCGCTCAGCGCGCTCTTCCCCTATGGCCTGGATGACGCTGTCTTCGTGGATGGGCATGAGCCCTCC
>JACRBR010000069.1 GCA_016213125.1 Chloroflexota bacterium
GCGCCCCATGCCGCTGGCGGCGCCGGTGATGATGGCGACACGGCCCTCGATGGACCGACTGAGCTTGCTGAGCTTCGGCATGACGCGGGGACTATAGCCGCCTGGCACGCGGACGGCCAACCGGCGCCCGGGTGCGTTCAGAGGGATGGGACAGGGCGCCTGATTGACGTGGCGGCACCCCCGCGGCCTCGTCGCGGTATCCTCAACAGTTGCGGAGCGCGTCCGATGCTCTTCATGGCGTGGAACAGGAGTGCGATGAAGCAGCTGGAGCGCTGGCTTTCGCCGGAGCTGGTCAAGTTCCTGGTGGTGGGGGGTATCAGCTACCTCGTGAACCAGGCAGCGCTCGTGCTCATGTACGAGTGGATCTTCGCCGGCGTGACGCGGGCGCGGCACACGTCGCTCGGCACGGTGAACCTCGCGCTGCTGGTCTCTTCGATCGTCGCGGTGGAGATCGCGATCATCGCGCGCTTCCTATTGAACGATGGGTGGACGTTCCGGCACCGGCGGGAGAAGCCCTTCGTGCACCGTTTCGTGCAGTCGAACTTCGGTTCGTTCGGCAGCCCGCTGATCGCCCTGTGCGCTGTCAACATCCTGACGCCGGTGTTCGGCATCAACTACCTGGTCTCCAACTCCATCGGTATTGTCCTGGGGATGGCGTGGAACTGGGGCTGGAGCACGCGGGTAGTCTGGCGGCCACTCGAGGAGCCTACGTCACCGCACCGGCCCTAGTCGCGTGGCCCTTGCGGGGCGCGCTTCTGCGCCTATGCTTCCTGGACGGGGGACGCATGCCTCTTGCCATGCCGAAGGTCTTCATCCCCGCGCGCAATACGGACGCCGATATCGGTGCGTGGGCGCAGGAGGCCGAACGGGCGGGTGTCGACGGGATCTTCGTCGGCGACCATGTGACGTTCTACGGATCCGGCAGCGATGCGCTGATCAAACTGGCGCCGATCGCGGCGGCCACGCAGCGCATCGAGCTGCAGACGTGCGTGTACCTGCTGGCCCTGCGGCATCCGACGCCGGCAGCGTTGCAGTGCGCGCAGCTGGACCAACTCTCGCGCGGGCGGTTGATCCTGGGCGTGGGGATCGGCGGCGAGGACCCGAACGAGTGGTGGGCGTGTGGCGTGGACCCAAAGACGCGGGCACGGCGCACGGATGAGTCGATGCAGGTGCTGCGCAGCCTGTGGACGAAGGAAGAGACGACGTTCGCCGGCAAGCACTTCAAGCTGGACCAGGTGCGGATGCAACCGAAGCCGGCGCGGCCGGGGGGCGTGCCGCTGTGGGTGGGAGGCCGGTCGGACGCGGCACTGCGGCGGGCGGGGCGCTACGGCGACGCGTGGACGGGCATCTGGGTGTCCACGCGGAGATTCACGGAGGCGGGTGAACGCATCGCTGAGTCCGCAGCGGAGGCGGGGCGCGGGGACGTGAGGTTCGCGCGTGGCATGCAGTTCTGGATGGGCATCGACGACGACCGCGACGCGGCTCGCGCGAAGGTGGCGGGGAGCATGGAGGCGTTCTACAAGGTGCCTTTCGCGTCGTTCGAGAAGTACACGCCGTACGGCACGCCGGCAGAGATCGCGGCGTTCATCGCGCCGTACATCGAGGCGGGCTGCCGTTGGGTGAACCTGGTCATCGCGGAGGGGGCGGATGCGGTCCTCGAACGCGCGCTGGCCGTGCGCGACGCGATCGCGGATGTCTGCAGGGCGTGAGGTGAGACGCGAGAAGTGCGAAGTGAGAGCCGGGAGGGCAGATGGAGGCCTTCGAACACATCGTCAAAGTCTTCGTGGAGGGGGAGGGGTACGCCGTAACGACAAACCTAAAGTTCCCAGTCCGGCGCAAGACCAGGAAGACGACGTACGACGAGTGGCAGGAACATGGTTATGAGGTTGATATCGTCGGAGCGAGAGGAGACCAGCTCCTCCTCGGATCGGTCAAGTCGTATCTCGGGTCTTATGGGGTCAGTACACAAGGGTTCAAAGGTCTCGCCGACGAGGCTCGAGCGACGCATTTCGGTCAATACGCAATGTTCAACGAGCTGGATATCCAGCAAGGCATCATCAATGGCGCAGCGAAGCGCTTCAGATTCAACACGGATGCCATACACCTCGCGCTGTTCGTTGGCCGGTTCGGACCGGGCCAGGAGAAACCCGTACGAGCCCACCTCCAAGTGCAGGGCATTCGCGTCGTTGGCCTCGTAGAGATCGTCGCTGGAATCAAGCGATTAGCAGAATCCAAGACATACTTCGATGATCCGGTGCTGATGACGATGAAGTGCGTCGCTGAGGTCGAGGCTCTCAGACGGAAGTCGGCTAGCCGGAGGGAGAGGTAGCGCGATGGTAAAGTTGATTTACTGCATCTCGAAGAAGGCGGAGCTCTCGGTGGAGGAGTTCCAGCGGTACTGGCGGGAGACGCACGGGCCGATCGCCGGGCGGATCCCGGGGGTGCGCCGCTACGTGCAGTGCCACGTGGTCCCGGAGCTGTACGGGCGTGAGCAGCAGCCGGCGTACGACGGAGCGGCGGAGCTGTGGTTCGACGACCTTGACTCGATGCGCGCCGCCATGGGATCGCCCGAGCTGAAGGCGGCACTGGAGGACGAGAAGAACTTCATCGACCACACGCGGGTGGCATCGTTCGTCACCATCGAAAAACC
>JACRBR010000065.1 GCA_016213125.1 Chloroflexota bacterium
CAGCGGCTGCTCACGCAGCCGCACCAGCTCGATTGCCTGCTCCCGGAACTCTCGTGGATACCGCGTGGCCATTCTGGACTCCCTTCTCTGTCGGCCGCAGCCAACAGTCTAGGTGTCCGGAAAACCGGGGTAAGCTCAGAAGGGGAGTAAGCCACCGCCGATCAGCCCGGACGCAGCGGCGATTGCACTCATTATCACCCATTCTTTTCTTGATGGACCCACGACTTGCTCATTGTTCGGGTTCTCGGACTGAAGCCGCTTAGCCCCTGGTACCGTCCGCAGTGCGATTTGGGAAGACATGATCAGAAGTATGAGAACCAGAAAAATGCTGCCGACGAGCCGCGCCGCCAGGTTCCCGCGGTCCGAGAGAAAGATTACTGGAGCGATTGCCAGGCAAAACAGCACGGCAACCATTAGCAGCCCACGGCGCCAAGTCGGATGGTGGGTTGGGCCAAGCATCACCCGCCTGGTCCGCTAAGGGGACGGAATACCGGCATATGCCACCTAGATTGACTACTACCCTCCGACTCCGTCGATCGCCTCCGGCCAAGGGCAAGACGACACTGGTCAATTAGTTCCGAGTTAGCTGGCATCGCGTCAATCCTTGTAAGTCGCGGACTGGCGAGATGCGCGGGGTCAGGCGTCAGCCGGCGTGTCGGTGGGCGGGGACTTAGCGGCCGGCGGGGTGTAGGTGGCGGTGCTGGCGGGGCGCTTCTGCCTGCCCGATGCCGCGATCTCGACGGTGGGTTCGTCGGCGATGGCGGCGGCGTTGCGGCGCGCGTTCGGTACGACGACGGGCGTGCGCGGCGAGGCGCAGTAGGGGCACAGCACCCACGTGGTGGCGAGCGCCTTGCCGCAGCTCTCGCAGGGAGAACGCAATGACGTGCGGCAGTAGGGACAGGCGATGAAGTCGTCGTCGACGCGGCGGCGGCAGGAGGGGCAGGTCGCCTGCTCCTGGATCTCGTGCAGCAGCGCCTCCGCCTCGAGCTGATGGTCGTAGGCCTCGGCCAGCGTCTGGCGCGGGCGCGTCGGGAGGTACACCAGCAGGCCGAGAATGGGAAAGGCGATGGCCAGGATCAGGGACACGGTCTGCGAGAACGGGTCGCGGGTGCGGGCGGAGACGTCGCGGTAGGTCCAGACGACGGACGCCACCCACACGATGAGCAGATACGCGAAGGTGACGATGATGGCGACCTTGGCCACCAGACCCCAGACTCCGTCGATGCCAATGTCCATCGGGATACCCTCTCGCCCCGTCTCGTGTGCCGGCCACGGCCGGCAGCATGGCGATTATATATCAGCGGCCGCTGACCGGGCCGCTCTAGTCAACCACCGCGCTCGCCGTGCCGACGGTGACCTTCGTGCCGTCCTCCTTCTCGACCCAGACGTCGAGATGCGCGCGGCGTCGCGGGCCTTCCGGCTCGATCTCGCGCACGAAGCCGCGGCAGGTGAGGCGGTCGCTCTGCCAGACTATGTTCACCAGGCGGACATCCATCTTGCCGCCGGCCAGCCATCCGGCGCCGTAGCGGTCCGTCAGCATCTCGTTCAGGAAGCAGGTGGACATCATGCCCTGCACGACGATGTCCGGGAAGCCCCACGCCTGCGCGGCCTCCTTGTCGTTGTGGTAGTTCTTGTTTGGGCCGCTGAACTTCCAGCACATGTCTAACGAGATCTGCTTCTCCAGGGACGGGATCTCCTCGAGCGCGGTGCTGATGTCGACCTGGAACTTCTGCTTGCGCTCCGGCTCCTTCTCGCGCTTCTCGTCGACGACGATGCCGCTGTTGTCGGTCTCGCGCAGGAAGCTCTGGTGCGTGCGGCCGCGGGCCGCGACCGCGCCCTCCGCATCGAAGTACAGGATCTCGTTCACGACATAGTCACGGCCCCGCTTCACGTAGCGGTCGGCGATGAAGGAGCGGGTGGAGATGGCGTCGGCGACCATGACGGCGCGGTACAGCTCCCACTCCTGGCGGGCGTGCAGGTTGCCGTAGAGATTCGGCAGATACCACGACGGCACGCCGCCCTTCGGCGGGGTGCGGTACTCGTAGACCTCGGAATGGAGCACGAGGCCGGGCGCGACCGGGCCGCCAAACGGCGAGGCTCCGGTGTAGATGGCGTTGCGGTCGTCGACGGCGCCGCAGTAGTGCTCGACGAGCTCTGGCGTGATGACCTTGTCGTGACGGCCGAAGTCCCGCCCGACGTAGATCTCGTCTGGCCGTGTGGTAGGGGTGGTCGCCGGTCGCTGGTCGCTGGTGGTCTGGCTCATGGGTCTTCCTCTTCGAGGTCGTGGCGTGCGCGTATTCGGTCGGGGGCATTGTCGCGCGGCGGGGGCGGAAGCTCCAACCGGTAGACTGGAGTGATGTCCACCGCAGTCTCCCTGTACGACCTGTCGCTTCCGGAGCTGGAAGCCCGCATACGGGCGCTCGGCGAGCCGGCGTACCGCGCGCGGCAGGCCTGGGAGTGGGCGTACCGGCGGTTCGCGCAGTCGTACACCGAGATGACGAACCTGCCAGCGGCGCTGCGGGAGCGGCTGGCGGAGGAGCTGCCGTTCCCGGCGATGACGGTCGAGACGGAGCTCGCATCGGGCGATGGCCTGACGCGGAAGCGGCTGATCCGGCTGGGCGACGGGAAGCTCATCGAGACGGTGCTGATGCTGTATGACCCGCGGAGCGACTCGCGCGGACGGGCGACGGTGTGCGTGTCGAGCCAGGCCGGGTGCGCGATGGGGTGCGTGTTCTGCGCGACGGGGCAGGCGGGTTTCGACCGCAACCTGACGACGGGCGAGATCGTGGCGCAGGTGGTGGGGTTCGCACGCGAGCAGCAGGACGCCGGCCGCGGGCCGATCACCAACGTCGTGTTCATGGGGATGGGGGAGCCGATGGCGAACTACCGCGCGGTGTGGGCAGCGGTCGAGACGCTGACGCACGCCGAGGGCATGAACATGGCGGCGCGCCACATCACCATCTCCACCGTGGGCCACATCCCGGGGATCCGGAAGCTCGCCGAAGAGCGGCTGCAGGTGGGGCTCGCCGTCTCCCTCCACGCGCCCGACGAAGCGCTGCGCGAGCGGCTCGTTCCGACGGCGCACCGGTATCCGCTGCCAGAGATCATCGACGCCTGCCGGGACTACATCGACAAGACACACCGGCGGGTGACGTTCGAGTACTGCCTGATGGACGGCGTCAACGACTCGCCCGAGCAAGCGCGGTCACTGGCGGAGCTGCTGCGTGGCATGAACTGCCACGTGAACCTGATCCCGGTGAACCCGACGCCGGACGACAGCATCCGGCGGCCGTCCAGGGCCCGCACGCTGGCGTTCCAGCGCGCGCTGGCCGAGAAGGGCGTGCCGTGCACGGTGCGCGTCGAGAAGGGGGTCGAGATCAGCGCTGCCTGCGGACAGCTTCGGGGGGAGCGGGCGAACGTGGAGTTCATGGAGGCCCCGCCAAAGCGCGCGACGGATATCACAAGCGTATCAGTCTGACGCTCCGGTATCACCGGTGCGCATCAGTGCCGGATCCCCACGCGTGCATTAGCACTGAAATGGTATGCGCGTAGTCCGTTTGTACCAGTAATTTCATGTGGCGGTGGCTTACGATCCTTGCATGGATACACGCAACTTCGTTCTGAGCGCAGTCCTGCTCCTCGGTGGGCTCGTCCTCGTCGCCTGCAACACAAGCGGGCTCTCGGAGAAGCCCCGAGGCACATTCAGTCAGCTGGCGTGCCTCGATGTGAACGGCGACAGCCGGATCAACACCGATGACGCATCGGACCCGTCGAAACTGCCGGATTTCGATGCCGACGGCAAGCACGACGGCGATGACGCCGAGTTCGTGAAGGGCGTAGACATCCCGCTGAACCCGATCGCGAAGGACACGTGCAACCAGGATCTTGGCGGACCCGAGTTCCTCGTCACCCACGACTATTTCGCCAGCGCCAACGTCGACTGCGGCGGCGGCGAACAGGCGGTCCTGATCATGGGCGTGGGCGGCGGCGTCGACAACCTCAAGAACAAGGACCAGGCGGCCGGCGTCCGGAAGATCGTCGATTCGCTGATCTCGGCGAACGAGGACGAGGATCGTCAGACCATCGGCGTTATCGCCGGGCCGGCGATCACTGACGCGGAGAACGCGGCTACGGCGATGGAGGACTGGCTCACGAACGCCGTGCGCGTCTACCTGGACAGATTCCCCTGCGCGCGGGCGGTGCTTGTCGGCTTCAGCCACGGCGGCGTGAGCGTCGACGTGGTCGCAGCAAAGTTGGAGGGAGAGTACGCGGACCGGTTCATCGCCGTGGTTCACGTCGACCGGATCGACGGGAGCTACGGCGGTGACCTGGTCTCGTTCCCTTCCGTCGTGCCGGTGCTGAACGTCTACCAGACGAACGAAGTCGGCCTGAGCGGTCGTCCATATGACCAGTCGAATGTGGTGAACTTCGACGCTAGCGGCGAGAAGGGCCCGAAGAACGGCGAGGACGGCGGCCCGCTGGAGCCGGTCCGGCACACGACGATGGACAACTCCGAGTCGGTGCGGAAGTGGATCGTGGATCAGGTAATGCAGCGGAGTTAGTCGTTGGTCGCCGGTCGGTAGCTTCGGCCGCCGGACCCTCGCGGGTATGGCGCGCTCGTGCGACGATGAGCGCATGGACGATGACCGCCCCGGGCCCGACGAACTGCTGGCGAACGCCGAGCTGCACGGTGTGGGCCGGATCGAGCGCCACATCTTCCTCTGCGCCGACCAGACGGAGCCGAAGTGCGCGTCGAAGGAACGCACGCTCGTCGCCTGGAACTACCTTAAGCGGCGCGTCCAGGAACTCGGCCTGACCGCCGGCGAACGCGTCGTGTATCGGACGAAGGCGAACTGCCTGCGGATGTGCGCGCAGGGTCCGATCGCGCTCGTGTATCCCGACGGGACCTGGTACCACAGCGCGGACCCTGATGTCCTCGAGCGTATCCTGCAAGAACACGTCATCGGCGGGGTGCCAGTGCGGGAGTACGTGTTCGCGGAGAATCCGCTGGGGTAGTCGTCGGTCGTTAGGGGCTAGTGTTTGGGGGCGGGCTCTGGCTCAGAGGACAGGTCTAAAGACCTGTCCGTACAGGTACAGGCGCGGATCACGCCGTGGGGGCCGGTAACGAAAAGGGCGAGGCCAAAGTGCCTCGCCCTTGCGTGTGACTTGATTCCCGCTCCTACTCGGCGGCGGGCGTCTCGGCGGCGACGGGGGTTTCGGTGCCGACGGGAGTCTCGCCCTCGGCGGCTTCCGCGGCCGCGGCCTCTTCCTCGACAACCAGCCGCGGCGCGGCCACGCGGGCCACCACGACGTCGGGGTCGGTGAAGACGGTGACCTTGCGCTCGTCGATGTTCAGGTCGCGGACGTGCAGCGCCTGGTCGAGCTGGGTGAGCACGGTGACGTCGGCCTGGAACTGCGACGGGATGTCGCCGGGAAGGGCCTCGACCTCGATCGCGTCGACCATCTGGAGCAGCACTCCACCGAAAGTCTCGACGGCGTCCGACGTGCCCGTGAGGACGACCTGCACCTGCGCGCGCATCTTCTCGGTCATGTTGACCTGGTAAAAGTCGATGTGGAGCACCTGGTACGTCGAGGGGTCGCGGGCGACGTCGCGGACGACGACGGTGCGCGGGGCGCTCTCGCCATCGACGTGCAGGCTGATGATCTGGTTGCGCGATGACCCCTTCATCAGGTGGAGCAACTCGGCCGTATCGGCCTGGACGGCCGTGGACTCGAGCTTGTGCCCGAAGATGTTGGCCGGGGTGATGCCCTCGCGGCGGAGCTTCGCGACGTTCTTGCCCAGCACGGTGCGAGGCGCGGCCTTCAGATCCTTGGTTGCCATGGTTCTCCTACCCTGTGATGCGGCGAATTCGCCGGATGATCCAGATTCCCAGTACGGCTCCCAGCCCCAGTGCGAACGCCGAAGCCGGCGTGAACGTGGCCCGAATGTCGCCTTCGACACGCCGCGCCAGCAGGAACACGGTGCTCGAGTCCCCGCTTTGCGTCACGTTGTCGGCGATGACGGCGATCGCAGCGCAGTCCCGCATCTGCACGTCGTTGGCGCGCAGCGTGAAGACGGCGCTGTCGTCGAGATCCATCGTCTCGGAGCGCACGTCGCGGGCCGCGGCGGACCGCATCTCGACGCGCTCAGCGTCGATGCTACGAACGGCGCTCTGGTCGATCTCGACGCTATCGCCGGAGACGGCCGAGATGATGCTGCCCGATTCACGGGTCACGGCGGCGAACCTCCTGGACGGTGGGGGTCTTCGACGGCCAGCGGAAAGCGTATCGAAGCCCCATCAGCCCGTCAAATCCTGCGCCTGCGCCTCCATAGGATTCACCACGGAGGCAGACAGGGCACGGAGGCAGGATCAGGATAAGAGTGAGGTCGCGGCAGTCGCTGTCGCATGGGACAGTGCCCACGTCACCGCAGGCGAGGCGCTGTCGCATGCGCCGCATCGTTGTCACTGCAGATTCCTCGCTGCGCGCGGAATGACAGTGTGGCTGCGGCCTGCCTCCACATGCGATAGCGCCCGCGATGCCTCTGCCACGATCCCGAAGTCACCTCTGTGCCCTCTGTGTGTCTCTGTGGTGCATTTCATCTGTCCAGCAGTGCGGCGACGCCGGGGAGCGTACGGCCTTCGAGGAACTCCAGCGATGCGCCGCCGCCGGTGCTGACGTGGGCGTACTTCTCGGCGAGGCCGAGGTCCTGCACCATCGCGACGGTCTCGCCGCCGCCGATGACGACGGTGGCGCCGGAGGCCGCGAGGAAGCGGGCGATGGCGTGCGAGCCGTGCGCGAAGGCCTCCCACTCGGCGACGCCGAGCGGTCCGTTCCAGACGACGGTCTTCACGCCAGCGAGCTTCGCCTCGTAGTCGGCGACTGTCTTCGGGCCGACGTCGAGGATCATCCAGGCGGCAGGGACGGCGGAGACGTCGACGGTCTTCGACTTCGCGCCCTCCTCGAACCTGTCGGCGACGACGGCGTCGGCGGGGAGGCCCAGCGTGACGTTGCGGCGCTGCGCCTCGGCGATCACGTCGCGGGCGGTGGCGAGCTGGTCGTCTTCGACGAGCGAGGCGCCGACGTCGACGCCCTTCGCCTTCAGGAAGGTGCTGGCCATGCCGCCGCCGATGAGGAGCACGCTGACCTTCGACAGCAGGTGCTGCAGGACGGCGATCTTCGAGCTGATCTTCGCGCCGCCGATGATGGCGGCGACCGGCGGCTCGGGATTGGTGACGACGCGGCCGAGATAGTCGATCTCCTTCTCCATGAGGAAGCCGGCGACGGCGGGCAGGTGCGCGGCGACGCCCGCGGTCGAGGCGTGCGCGCGGTGCGCGGTGCCGAAGGCGTCGTTCACGTAGATGTCGGCGAAGGCCGCGAGCTGTTTCGCCAGCGCGGGGTCGTCCTTCTCCTCCCCGGGCTCGAAGCGGACGTTCTCGAGCATGCAGACGCCACCCGGCGCGAGCGCGTCCACGGTTGCCTGCGCCGACGGCCCGACGACGTCCGTCGCGCACGGCACGGCGGCGCCGAGCAGCTCGCCGAGCCTTGCGGCGACGGGTGTGAGGCGCGCCGACTCGACCACCTTCCCGTCCGGGCGGCCCAGGTGCGAGACGAGGACGGCCCTCGCTTTGTGCTCGCGGAGGTACGTGATGGTGGGGAGGGCGGCGCGAATGCGGGTGTCGTCGAGGATGCGGCCTGTGGCTTTGTCGATGGGGACGTTGAAGTCGACTCGCACCAGGACGCGCTTGCCGTCGACGTCGATGTCACGCACGGTCTTCTTGTTCATTATGTCGCCTCGCGAATCTGAGCTTGAAATTGCTCGGCAGTTTTGTGTGTCGCTAGCGGCGCCTAGGGTGGGTGCTGGGTCTCGCCAGCGGCGTGGTTTCACGCCAGATTGCCACGCCGCGGGGCGGGGCCCAAGGTGGGTGAAGCCCGAAGAGACTGCGTGGACAAGCGACCGCGGACAGGTCCCAAACCGCGGACAGGTCTGAAGACCTGTCCTTACGGATTTGCAGTTTCTCGTCGTTTCGCATTCTTCCGTCGTTTCGCACATTTTCGTTGCTTTGCGGTTTTTCTCGTCTTGTAATTTTGCTGTTTGCCGGGCCCGTGTTCTGGAAGGATTCGTCTCGTCGGGCTGGTCCATCGGAGGCGATGATGCCGCGCGGGGCGGGCGATCTCCAAGCGCGCCAGATCACTTTTGTGAGATTTTTTTGGATTTCCTTGCGGCGACGCGGGTGCCCATTCCCCGGCTGCGGCGGCGCTGGCGCATGGGGCTCACGGCATGTCACCACAAGATTCCTCGCTACGCTCGGAATGACCGGCGCTGCTATGCCTCGCGGGTGACGATGAAGTTGGCCAGCTCCTCCAGCTCGCGCTGGCGTTCCGGCACCAGCGACAGGCGGTCGAGCACGCGGAGGGCGTCCTCGCGCCAGAGGCCGGCGGCGTCGCCCGACGCTTGCTGCGCGCCCAGCTCGTCGAGGATGGAGAGCACCTCCTCGACGGCGGACTCGGTCATGTCGGCGGCGTAGAGGTGGTCGAGGCGGGAGCCTGTCTCGCCGCGGGCGTGGTCGAAGGCCCAGACGACGGGGAAGGACTTCTTCTTCGAACGGATGTCGTCGGCGACGGGCTTGCCGGTTCGCGCGGACTCGCCCCAGACGCCGAGCACGTCGTCCTGGATCTGGAACGCCATGCCCAGCATGCGGCCGAACTCGCCGAGCGCTCGGCAGGTCGCGTCGTCGGCGCCGCCCGCGATGGCGCCGATCTGCGCCGACGCGCCGATCAGCGACGCCGTCTTGCCCGCGATCATCGCCTCGTATTCCGACAGGGAGACGCGGTCGCGCGACTCGAAGGAGATGTCGGCGTGCTGGCCCTCGCACAGGAGAACGGCGGCTTCGTTGAGGACGCGTGCGGCCTCGAGGGCGCGGTCCGCTGGCACGCCGATCTGCTCGAGGCCGAGCATGGTGAGTTGGGCGCGGACGAACATGCCGTCGCCGGCGTTGATGGCGAGGGGGACACCGTGGCGACGCCAGAGTGTCTCGCGGCCGTGGCGGGTGTCGCTGGCGTCCTCGATGTCGTCGTGGATGAGCGTGAAGTTGTGGAGGAGCTCGATGGCCGCGGCGGCGGGGAAGGCGCGGGCGACGTCGCCGTCGACGGCCTCGCAGGCGAGGAGGCAGAGGGCGGGTCGCAGCATCTTGCCGCCGGGGCCGGCCGCCGAGTTGCCCTGCTCGTCCTCGTAGCCCATGTGCTGGCGCATGAGCCGCCCGTGGTCGAGCGGCAGGCTCAGGGTCGAGCGCATGATGTCGATGATGGGCTGGCGGTAGCGGCTGAGGACTTCGTCGACGGAGGCGGGCTCAGGAGCTGTCACTGCACCTCACCCCCCTGCCCCCTCTCCACGTGGGGGGGGGGGGGCGCTTGTGTGCGCGGACCTCCTCTAGATGAGTCACTGGTCGCCTTCGGTGGTGAGCTCGATGCGGTTGTCGAAGGGGTCGTAGATGTCGAAGCGGCGACGGCCGAAGATGGTGGGCTGCTCGCGCATCTTCACGCCGAGGTCGCGGCAGCGGTCGCGCCAGGCGTCGATGTCGTCGACGACGAGGGCGGGGTGGTGGTCGCCGGGCGGGGGAACGGTGTCGCGCGCCTGGATGTGCAACTCGGTGGATCCGAACGTGTACCAGATGCCCGGTCGATCGTGGAGCTCGGGCGGCCGTGGCGTCTCGGTCAGGCCGAGGACGCGGGAGTAGAAGTCACGCGCGCGCTCGAGGCCGTCGGTGGGGACGGTGATGGCAGCGTGCTGGAGACGAAGGATGGTGGGCA
>JACRBR010000062.1 GCA_016213125.1 Chloroflexota bacterium
GGGGAAGTCGACACTCTCCTGAGGGATCCTCGTCTTGCGCCTATTCTTCGAAGACTTCCCGCTTTCTCGCTGCTCGATCCCGCTGCGACTCGAGACATGTCGGCCGAGGCGGCTGGATTCTGCACGCTTGCCGTCCCCGGTGGCTTGCCCTTGGCGCCGAATCCGCGGTGTGGCACTCCGTATTGCTGCCCCTACAAGTGTGAGACCGGCCTCTCTTCTTGGTTGAAGGACGCCGGGCTTCCCGGCATTGCCTCAGCCTTCGTCCCGAATCTCTTCACGGTGAATGTAGGCGGGTGTCCTCCCGATATCGAAGATCCGGGCCCTTGGGGACGCACCGACGTTGGGGTATGCATCGCGGCGGGCTTCGCGGCGTGGATGCTGGAGGGGCTCTAGCAGACCGTTCCGGGATGTTCAGGCGGTCAGCCCACAGGATGCTGCAGCTGCTCGGGACAGCGGCTGCTGCGAGCCACGCCGGATTCCGAGCGCAAGCGCTTGCGCTCGTGGTGGGGCAGCGCCCCAACCTTGCCTTCGCTATTGAAGGGCGGACGCACTCAACGCCCGTTCTCGCCGACCCTCCCCTCTCCGACCGCGAGTGGCAGTGGTTACGACGGAGACTGGAGAACCGCGGACGTTCTTGGGAGGGTCGACTTCCCGCAGTTCCCGCCTGTCCGGCGGGGGGCTTCCATCTGGCCGACAGCTTGGGTGGTGGGTGGCTGGTCGTCGCGAGTGCCGCGCCGGGCATTGTCTCCCTGTCCACGCGAGCCTACCTGCCACTTGCCATCGCCCCCCTTGGCTCCGGCTCCCTCCCTTGTCAATTGGGCGGTTCACGATGGATCTTGTCGGTCGCGGGGGGGCTCTGGGAGGCAAGCGCACCCGCAGGTCTGTCACGCTTTGCCGAAGGGCCGATGCAAGGATCGTTGTCCGCGCGTCACGAGGGCACGGGAGTTGTCGGCTTTCGACCGTGGACTTTGCGGCCGTTTCGAACGGAGGGTGCCGTCGAGGTCCTCCGGGGCTCAGGACAGGCCCGCCCCTTCCTGCCTTCAGCGTGGCGGAAGGCGAGGCGACGGGTCGACGACGTCCAGTTCGACGAACGCACAGGGGCAGTCCTCTTGCGGTCGCGCAACAGCATCGTGATCGGCACCCGAACGGGTGGGCCAACCGTCGAGCTTCGCCCTTCGCTCCGCCGCGAGCCCGCCTCGCTGTCGGGCGCGGGCTCTGCCCTCGTTTGCAGCAGCACCGGAGCGACCCTGCTCCGCGTCGTTGATGGCACGGTGACTGCGAGGTTCGACGAAGTCCACGCGTCGATCTCCCCCAGTGGGCGCCTCGTCGCCGGCTGGAGCGGCGGAGCCCTGCGCGTCCGCGAAGTCGATACCGGAGTGTCCATGGAGGTTCTCGGCTGCGAGCCCGTCCGGGGACTCCACGGTCCGGCTTGGTCGGAAGACGGCGGGCGCATCGCCGCGATCGTTCGCCTCCTTGGCTCGAGCGTGCAGCTTGACTGGATCGTCGTCGCCGACCTCAGTGCCCGTGCGCTGATGCTGCTGCCTAGTCTCGGCGACGCGGCCGTGGCACTCTGACCAGTGACCTCGCCGGACGGCGGGATTCGCAGGGAGACGGTGACGGCGACGCCGACGATCCATTCGGGAGCTGCGACCCCGACGAAGGGCTGCTCGGCGGCAATTGCCTGGCCGACGCGCGCTTGGGGCATCCCCTGGGCGTGTGCGCGCACGGGTTGCCAGCGCAGACTCGCTCAGAACACGTAGACGGTCAGGTAGATCGCGACCCAGACGATCGTGACGAAGTGCCAGAACATCGAGATGAGCTTGATGGGCAGGCGGCGCGGGGCGCCGATCGCGCGGCGGAGCGCGGCGGGCACTTGCCAGAGGAGCAGGCCCAGGCCGACGACCAGCCTGGCTGCGATGTCCTTGACGCCGACACGCACCTTCGGCGCCCGAAGCGGTCGCGCGCGCGGTGGCCGTGCAAGCCCGGCACCTCGACGGCGCGCGTGACGCGAGGGCCCCGCGTGGCTGGCCTCGGCTCGTGGGAGGTCGAGCTGCGCTTCGATCATGCAGGGACGCGCACCGGCGGCGCCACTACGTGGTGCGCCACCGCGACGAGATCGTCAACGTGGACGCGACGGCGCCCGTGGCGAGCTGGGACGACCTCGAGCCCGTGCTGACGCGCGCGGTCGAGACGGCGCGATGGGAGGAGAGGCGATGAAAGGCTGGATCGGTTTGCTCGTTGCCGTGGCGTCCCTGGCCGCGGCGCTTCCCCTGTCGGCGCAGGGCGAGGTGGAAGATGCCGTGGTCGGGGCCGCCGAGGCGCCCGCGCGCGAGGTTGTGCA
>JACRBR010000067.1 GCA_016213125.1 Chloroflexota bacterium
CGAGGCCTTGATCATCAGCGGGAAGCCGATGCCGGGGGCGGCGCGCACGGCCTCGTCGGCCTCGACGCGGCCCTCGGTGCCGGGGACGACGGGGACGCCGGCGGCCATCATCGTGCGGCGGGCGTTCACCTTGTCGCCGAGGAGGATCACCGACTCCGGCTTGGGGCCGATGAAGGTGATCCCCGCGGCCTCGCACGCCTCCGCGAACTCCGTCCGCTCGCTGAGGAACCCGTATCCCGGGTGGACGGCATCGACGCCGGCCTTCTTCGCCACGTCGAGGATCTTCGTGTAGTTGAGGTAGCTCTCGAGCGGGGGCCCCTCGCCGATGAGGTAGGCCTCGTCGGCGTAGCGCACGTGGAGCATGTTGCGGTCGACGGTGGAGTACACGGCTACGGTGGCGATGCCCATCTCGCGGCAGGTCCGCATGACGCGCAGCGCGATCTCGCCGCGATTGGCCACCAGGATCTTCTTGAACACGTACGTCTCCCGGTTACCCCACCCCAACCCTCCCCGCTGGCGGGGAGGGAGTTCTGCGGCTACGGCTACGGCTCGCCGGGGCGCGCCTCCTGTGGCGACCATCGCGTCGCGGGGCGGCCCACCGGAGCCTGTGATTGGTATCACAGATGTGGGACTGGGGCTATGACGCGTTCGTACTATCGGCGGAACACGGCCGGGGCACCCCTATAGATGTAGAAGGGATCACGCCAGCTGGTGCGCCGGGGCGGCGGAGGCGATCTCGATCGCGTAGAGGACGTGGTGGACGCCGGGGGAGGCGGCGACGAGGTCGCGGATGGCGTGCCGCTGGGTGGCGGTGGCGACGCGGCCCTGCAGGGTGACCACACCGCCGTCGACGGTCACGGAGATATCGCCGGCCGATGGTGCGACAGCGTTGTCGATGAAGGTCTGGAGTCCTTCGCGCAGTTCGTCATCCGTAACGTTCATCGCGCTCCTCGCTGGTTGTAGTTAGCAGGTTATAGGTTACAGGCGTTAGGTTCCAGCGATTACACTCCTACTGTGGAAGCGTATGTCCATGATGCGGTGCTCGACATGCACCACGCTCGCGACGAGCTGCTGGCGGCGCTGGACGAGGTGGGGGCGGAGCAGTGGGAGCGGCGGATCCCTTATGGATCGCGGACGCTGCACGAGCTGCTCGCGCACCTGGCCGGGGCGGACCAGGCGTGGGCGCTGGCGGCGCAGGGGTTGCTGAAGGGCGAGTCCGAGGCCACGAAGCCGCCGCTGACGCCGGCGGAGGCGAAGGCGGCGCGCGTGCGGGCGATCGATCGAGGGCGGTCGCGGCCGGTGGCGGAGCTGCGGGAGGAGATGGAGCGGCGGCGGCAGCTGCTGCTGGGCCTGTTCGACCTGCTGGAGCCGCGGCACCTGGCGCTGGCGCTGCGGTCGTACGGGGAGGAGCACAACT
Source organism: Chloroflexota bacterium (assembly GCA_016213125.1). Taxonomy (GTDB): domain Bacteria; phylum Chloroflexota; class Dehalococcoidia; order DSTF01; family JACRBR01; genus JACRBR01. Next base: position 1,418 of record JACRBR010000067.1, read on the forward strand.
CGGTCCGGGAGCGCATCTGGCTGGGGTATCACGACCGGCTGCACACGGCCGACGTGCGCCGGGCGCTGCGCATGGACTGGCACCCGCCGACGCTGGAGTTCCTGCCGGAGATCGTGCCCGCGGTCGAGGCGCTGTCGCCGGACGAGACGCTGTACGTGATCCACAGCGTCGACCCGACGCGCTGGGAGATGCCGTCGGTACTGCCGGGGTGGTCGAACCGCAACCTGCTGGCGCACATCGCGACGGGGGACTGGGTGTTCCAGGGGCACCTGCGGCACATCATCGACACCGGCGAGGTCGCCGGGTGGCCGGACGTCGACGCCGGGAACGCCGAGCGAATCGAGGAGCGGAAGTTCTCGACGGTGAACGCGCTCGTCGACGAGTACCTCTCGATGCGGCACGAGACGATGCTGCTGCTGTCGCGGCTCACGCGGCGTCACCTGGCGCTGCCGATCACGCTGCTGTGGCTGCCGGAGGGCGAGCGGGAGCGTACGGTCGCCGACTACGTGCTGGTGTTCGAGCGCCACGAACGGAATCACCGGGGGCAGCTGCGGCCGTCGATGCGGTACGGGGTTAGGTTGTAGGTTTTAGGTTATAGGTTGTAGGACGTCATGCCGCTGTTCAAACGTAAGCCTCGACCTGTGAACGCGCTGGGGCCGCCGTCGATGGAGATGCCGGCGGGGGAGGAGATCGAGCGCTCGGAGAAGGCGACGCTGCTGCAGGGGCCGTCGTCGCGGATCAAGGGCGCGCTGTACATGACGAATCGCCGCCTGCTGTTCGAGGCGGAGAAGGGCGAGGCGAAGTGGATGATCGTCGCGTACGACGAGATCCGCGAGGCGGGGCTGTACCGCTGGCATCACGCGCCGATGGGGCGGTCGTCGCTGAACCAGTGCCTGTGCGTGGTGACGACGAAGGGGGAGCAGGTGTGGTGGGACTTCGATGAGAGTGCGGAGCGGGAGTGGGTGGGGGTGGTGGTGGGGCGGGTGGAGGCGGCGCGTTCGGAGGAGCCGCGCGCGTGAAACCGGTTGCCGTGACACCCGACGCCAGTTTGCGGCTGATAAACCCACAAGGCGCAGTACCAAATCACCCGGAAATCGCCCGTCTTCCCCTTGTAAGTCCAGTGGGGCTGCTATATGATCGCTCGCACTGGCGTTAGCACGATAAGGCTTGGTTACATGGAATCCAGTCGGTTGTGGCATGGGGTTCCGTTACGGCTCGCCGCACTTGCGGTGGCATTTGCTGCCGCGCTCACGCCGTACATCTCGCACGACCCGGTGCCCCTCCTGCTGGCCCTGGGCGAAAACAGCATTACTTCACCTGACACGGGAATTGGCACGGGTAATGTTGGCGGCGTAATGGGCGACTCGCTCGTTTTGGATGCAAGCGGCTTCCCTGTGGTGGCGTATTCCGACATCACGAATTCCGCGCTGAAGATCATGCACTGCAATGATCCCGTGTGCGCAGGGGGTGACGAGAGCCTGTCGATGGCAGACGCCTCGGGCAGCACGGGATCCTTGAAGTTGGATGCGAACGGCTACCCCGTCGTATCATATGCGGAAGTTGACGTGAACTTCGCGCTCGACCTGAAGGTGCTGCACTGTAACGATCCGAATTGCCTGGGCGGAGACGAGAGTATCACGGTGCCGGATTCGCAGGGCGACGTTGGCAAAGACGCGTCTCTAGAGTTGGATTCCAGCGGCTTCCCTGTCGTTACATACTGGGATCTCACGAATTATCATCTCAAGGTTCTCCACTGTAACGACCCGAACTGCGCGGGAGATGACGAGAGCATCACGTCGCCAGATACAACAGGCGCGCCCGTGGGCGAGTTCAGTTCGCTTGTCCTTGATGCAAACGGGTTTCCCGTCATCAGCTACCACAACCGCTGGATCTTCCCCCTGCCTCCGCAGTTCCTGACGATCATGCACTGCAACGATGCGGACTGCTCGGGTGGCGACGAGAGTATCAGCTATCTGGGTTCGATGGCTTACGCACCCTCCTCGCTGTCATTAGACGCCAGCGGGTTCCCCGTGGCCGCGTATATCAAGCCGGGACAACAGTACGCGGTCAGCCTCGTCCACTGTAACGACCCGAACTGCGTAGGGGGCGACGAGAGCGTCACGTCGCCCAATCAGATGCCCAGCATGTCATCCATGGTGCTCGATGCCAGCGGGTATCCAGTCATCAGTCAAGCGGGCGCGGCGGGTCTAAACATCATTCATTGCGTTGATCCGGCGTGCGCAGGGAGCGCGACGGTAAACACGCCAACTCAAGGTGGTTCCTCGGCGCTGGTCCTAGACGCGACTGGCCGACCCGTTGTGGCGATTTACGAGGCAGGGGACCTCGTCATCCTGCATTGTGATGACCCGGACTGCGCGGGCGGAGGCGATACCGCCACGACGCCCGATCGAGGAGACGGTGGGGACGTGGGCGCCGGAAGTTCGCTGGCGCTTGACGCTAGTGGCGCCCCAGTGGTCGCTTACTTCGACCGATCGGACAAGCAACTGCGAGTTATGCACTGCAACGAGGCGAACTGCAGTGGTGGCGATGAGAGCATCTCAACTCCGGATGGAGGTTTCTATCAGTGGCATTACGCCGAGGTAGTCCTCGATCTAGTCCTTGATGCGGGCGGGTTTCCTGTGATTGCCTACTCCCGCACGGGCGAGCTTGTAGTCCTCCACTGTAACGACGTCAATTGTCAGGGCGGCGATGAAAGCATTACGGTCCCGGACGCCGTCGCGTCCTCCGCCTCCTTGCGTCTCGACGCAGACGGTTTTCCCGTTGTGGCCTACAGGGGCGGCTCCGGCGATCTCAAGATCCTTCACTGCAACGATCCAGCATGCGCGGGGGGCGACGACAGCATCGCATTCGCGGACACGGTGGGAAACGTGGGCTTCTTCCCGTCGCTTACCCTGGACAGCAGCGGGTACCCGGTGGTGAGTCACCACGATGAAACATCCTACGACCTGAAGGTCGTTCACTGTAACGACGCGAACTGCCAGGGCGGCGACGAGAGCATCACCGCTCCTGATGTCGTGGGTGTAATTGGACTCTACAACACATCGCTCGTCCTCGACCCCAGCGGCTTTCCGGTTGTGGCCTACCACGATGCGAGCAATCAGGACCTAAAGTTGTTGCATTGCAATGATCCGGACTGCGCGACTGGCGGCGACAGCATCACTTCTCCAGACTCGATCGGCG
>JACRBR010000078.1 GCA_016213125.1 Chloroflexota bacterium
AGACGTCGGAACTGGCCTCGACGGTCACGATCAGGGCGGAGTTCGAGAACGGGTCCGGCGCCGCCGGGTCCTCCGCGTGATCAAAGCGGCTGAGCGTGATGTTCGTGGTCTTGGCCAACGATCCTGGGGCGACGCTGAGGCGGATGTCGCCGCCGAGAGAAACCTCGCCACCCTCCGGACCGGCGTCGGCTGACGCACTGGGTCCGGTGGTGAAGAACTGGTCGAGGTTGTCCGGCTGGTCATTCGACGACTGGCCCTTATCCCCCGAGCATCCAACGATGAGGGCAACTATCGGAAGGAGGAGCCAGCCCAGTGCCGTTTGCCGCATCTAACCACTCATTTCTACTTGAGGCGGAGTATAGCCGGGGCACTCGCACGGGGCTACTGCGGGGGACGGTTCTCCGCATCGGCACGGCGGAACTTCGGCGGCTCTGGACCGCACGTTGGCGCATGTTTCATGTTCGCGAACGCGTCGAGATCCAAGACGAAGGTAGCCCGCAGCGCGTCACGAAAACCGGTACACTGGCGAGCACAGTGATCCGACGGCGACTGTCACACGCTGCCTCGATGCTGTAGCCCCGGTCGGGCGAGCACTCTGAGGATAGGCGCCGGCGATTCATGGTCACTCAGCCACTCGACTCCCATGCTCCTCCGCTTGCCCTGGCCTGGTGGTCCGGGCTCAGACTGCTGCGACAACGGTCCTGCGCGCTGCTCGTCGGCTCGAACGCACTGTCGAGCTTTGGAACTGGCATGCAGCTCCTGCTGCAGGGGTGGCTCGTCGTGGCCTGGGGACACAGCCCGTTCTTTCTCGGCATATTCGCGGCCGCGCGCCTGGCGCCGAAGATCGTCCTCACCGTTCCGGCCGGCATCGTCTGCGATCGCATACCGCGCCGGACGCTGCTCATCGGGGCGCGCGCGGGGTACGCGCTCGCGTCGCTGATACCGCTTGTTGGCCTCATCGCTCCAGTTCCGATGGTGTGGCTGCTGGCCGGGGTGGTGCTGGCGGGCGGCATCCACGCCTTCGACCTGTCGTCCGCGCGCGCCATGCTGGGCGACCTTGTCCCTCGTGACGACATGCACGCGGCTGTCGCGCTCAACCGTATCGGGCAGCAGATGGCGGCGCTGCTGGGCCCGGCGTCGGCATTCCTGCTGATCTCGTGGGCGGGCGCGCCGATCGCGCTCGTGGTCTCGGCCATGCTGCTGGCGGCCGGGGCGCTCGGCATCCTGCCGCTGCCGGCGATCGTGCACGCCGCGGGCGACATGCGGATGGGCTCGGCGGGCGGGGGACTCTACCGGTACCTGAGGGGATCGCCGGTGGCGATCCTGCTGCTGCTGGTGGGGATCGTGCCCGCGTTCATCGACAAGACGGTAGCCCTGCTGCTGCCTTCCGTGTCCGGCGGCTCGACGGCGACCATGGCGCTCATCGCCCCCGAGCTGGGGGCGCTGCTGATGGTGTCCGTGCTGGCCGTCGCGCCGGTGCGCTTCGGTTCGCGGGCGCTGATCGGCGTGGCGGTGTGCTACGCGCTGCTGATCGCCACGGCATCGGTCCGGCTGCAGACGGCGGAGATGCTCATCATCGCGTTGGGTCTCGCGGGGATGGCCAGTGCGGCCATCAGCACCTCCGCGCACGCGGGGCTGCAGGTGCTGGTGCCGGCCGACATGCGGGGCCGGGTCTTCGCTATCTAAACCACCCCGGGAACATCTGCCCTACGGGCAGGAGCCGAGGGTGATCATGAACTGCACCTGCAGGAGCTGGTCGCCGCTGCTCACGACGCCGTCCTTGTTGATGTCCATGCTCACGAGACGGAGCGACGGCGTGACCTCGCGGGCGATCTCGAACGCCAGCAGGAGCTGGTCGCCGGAGGTGATGATGCGGTCGGCGTTGAAGGATGCGGCCTCGCAGCCGTCGCGGGAGGTGGCGGTGGCGGGGTTGCCGTCGAGATCGCCGTCGGTGTCCTGGACGGCGGGGTCGGTGTTGTAGTTACAGAACTCGATGTGGTCGCGGAGGCGGTCGCCGTCGGTATCGAGGGTGCTGGCGACGCCGAGGAGGGCGGCGCACTGGGCGATGGTGGGCTTGCTGGCGGCGCTGGCCGGATTGGTGCCCACAGCGCACTCCGCGCCATCGAGGAAGCGGTCGCCGTCGGTGTCGCGGTTGGTGGTGAGCAGGGGGCCGGAGGCGTTGCAGCCGGCGGCTTCGTTCACGTCGAGGATGCCGTCGTTGTCGTCGTCTGTGTCGCAGGCGTCGCCGGTGGGGTCGGAGTTGGGCCAGGTGCGGTCGTCCTGGGTCGACGGCGGTGTCTGGTCGATGAAGTTCCGGTCGCTGTTCTCCTGGAGGGGGTTGGCGTTGTTGGGGCAGTTGTCGATGCTGCCCACGATCCCGTCGCCGTCGGGATCGTTGTCTTGGGACACCGTGACGCAGTTCGAAAACTCCGAGCTGTTCAGGTTGACGGTGTCGGTGGCGACAGCCGCGATCACATACCCGGGCAGGGCAAACGGCACGACGAAGTTCAGGTTCATCAACCCCGTGCCGTCGGAGGTGGCGCTCGCATAGCCGAGGTAACTCTCGCCCTCGCCGCTGCCTGACGCATCACACAGCGGAGTCGCGAAGAACTCAACCTTGAAGAGCACGGAGGGGGTGCTCTGGAGTGTGCCCGCGACGGTCACGCTGCCCGCGGCCAACACTGCCGACGTGAGCACCGGCTGATTCTGCAAGGTATTCGCGCCCGTATCGGGATCGCCGAGGCCGTCCGGCGGTGTCACACCCACGACGCCCAGATCGATGCCAAGCTGGCCGTTGCCGCTGATCTCGTTTTGCGAGAGCTTGTTGCCGCTGCCCAGGGCGATGCGCACTCCGGCATCGGTGTTGTCATGGATCGCGTTTCCGGTAACGGCAACGTCGCTTGCACCAATGAGGATCCCGGCGCCGCCACTGAAGCGAATGGTGTTGCCGTCGTTGGCCTGTGTTGTGCCTATCGTGACCTGGCTGGAGAGTCCGACTCGCACGCCGGCTTCGTCGTTACCGAGCGCCACGAGGCCGTTGGGAGATGTACCGATGACGTTATGCCGCACGTCGTGCAACCCGGCCGGCGCGTTCTCGATGAAGACGCCGTTGGCGCCGTTTCCGGAGATGGTGTTGACCGGATACAGCATGTTGCCGACGTGATGGTCGGTGCCCTCGGTGATATGCACGCCGTTTCCGCCGTTGCCGAGGTCGACGGCGCCGGAACTGCTCGTCCCGATGAGGTTACCGTAGAGGAGCGCGGTGGAACCTCGATCCAGGAGGACGCCATCGCTGGTGTTTCCGGAGATGACATTGTTCCCAACGATGGTGCCGACGGCATCGCGCACCACGATGCCCTCGGCTCCGTTGGGGAGCGCCGCGCTTCCGGCCGCGGTCGTCCCGATGCGGTTGTAGAGGACCAGGTTGTCCACGGCGTTCGCGCCGATCACGCGCACGCCGGCGCCGGTATTTCCGGAGATGATGTTCAACAGGGCGCCGGATCCGCCGATGGTGTTGTCGGGCACGTCATCGACGAGGATGCCGGCCGCGTTCGGTGCGGCCGTGGCGCCCAGGGGCTCGGTCCCCACCAGCATGCCGTATATGGAGTTGCCCCCGGCCGTGCGGAGCCAGATGCCCCGCCCGTCGAAGTTACCGATCGCGAAGTCGCGAATGGTGGTCTGGCCCGCGTCCACGACGATGCCATGGACGTTCGCGCCCGCGCCGCTCCCGTCGAGGAAGAGCGGGTCGCTGAAACCGGTGAGATCGATGGTGACAGGATCGGTAACGGCCGGGAGGGCACTGTTCGGCTGAATGACGGCCGAGCCGGAGATCCCATTGAGGATGGTGTCCGCGCCCGCGTGTGCATTGGCCTGCTCTATAGCGGCGCGGAGCGTGCAGTTGCCGGCGCCGGTCAGGCAGAGGTTGTCGGCGGTGTTCGCGTCGGCGCCATCGTTGGTTGAGTCCAGGATGTAGATCAGGGGCGCGGCGCCAGCTGGGGAGGCGGGGGCTGCCAGCAGCAGTAAAAGACCGCCCGCCAGGGATGCGAGCCGGAGGTGCAGCGCAAGGCGGAAGGGCATGTGGGACCGTTCTATGCGGGGAAGCGGCGGACGAGTCGGCGCAGTGTACCCGGTCGTTCGCGCTGGAGCGG
>JACRBR010000077.1 GCA_016213125.1 Chloroflexota bacterium
CCAGCTCATCGAGGACGGTGAGATCGACGTCGCCTGCGGCACCCACGCGCTCATCCAGGGTGGGGTGCAGTTCCACGATCTTGGGGTCGCCATCGTCGACGAACAGCACCGTTTCGGGGTCATGCAACGCGCCGCCTTGCGGGAAAAGGGCGCGCAGGCCGCCCACACGCCGCACATGCTGGTGATGACCGCCACCCCCATCCCCCGCACGCTCGCCCTCACCCTGTACGGCGACCTCGATATCTCCGTCATCGATGAGATGCCGCCCGGTCGCCAGCAGATCAAGACCACCTGGGTTGGCCCCGATGAACGCGCCGACGCAGAGCGCTTCGTTCGCGGCGAGATCGAGAAGGGCCACCAGGCGTTCATCATCTGCCCGCTCGTCGAGGAGTCCGAGACGCTCGACGTAAAGGCCGCCACTGTCGAGTTCGAGCGGCTGCGCCGCACGGTCTATCCGGACCTTCGTCTCGAGTTGCTGCACGGCCGCATGTCTGGCAAGCAGAAAGACGAAGTCATGCGCCGCTTCCGCGACGGCCAGGCCGACATCCTCGTCTCCACCGCTGTCATCGAGGTGGGGATCGACATCCCCAACGCCAGCGTGATGATGATCGAGGGCGCCGACCGCTTCGGCCTCGCCCAGCTCCACCAGTTCCGTGGACGCGTCGGCCGTGGCGACGCACAGTCCTACTGCCTGCTCCTCAGCGACTCCCCCAGCGAGGACGCGCAGAAGCGCCTGACCCTCATGGAGGAAACCACCGACGGCTTCCGCCTCGCCGAGGCCGACATGGAGATGCGCGGCCCGGGCCAGTTCTTCGGCACGAAGCAATCCGGCCTCCCCGGTCTCAAGGTGGCGAAGCTCTCCGACGTCAAGCTCATCGAGCTGACCCGCGCCGAAGCCGACTGCATGCTGGACGCCGACCCCGGCCTCACCGACCCCGCCAACGCCGCCTTGAACCTAAAGGTCCGCCTCATGCTCGACCAGATCGTCGACGAAGAACACTAACCGGCGTCAACAACCGCGGTGTACGCCCATCCTTCCACCTGCGTTATCGTTCGTGATACCAACGGTAACCACTAACGACTAATAACCAATCACTAACGACTAACGGCTAACACCATGCCCGACCTCCAAAACGTCGACCTCTCATGGCAGCCCGAACCCCTGCAGGAGGACTGGCCGCGCGGCGCGGACACCGAGTTCATCATGTGGCGCATGGAGCAGGCCTTCATCGACCAGGCCAAGGACGGACCCGGCGGCCTGCTGCTGGACATCGCCTGTGGCCACGCGCGGCACTGCATGGAGCTACGCGCGCACGGCTGGGACTTCATCGGCATCGAACCCTCACCCGAGATGGTTCGCCGCGCCCGCGAGTGGACGGCCGCCGCCGGCGACCCAGCTGAGATGATGTACGGCATCGGCGAGCTGCTGCCCTTCAAGGACGAGTCCTTCGACCGCATCCTCTGCATGTCCTCCCTCGATCACTTCGCCAACCCCGACGTCGGCATGCGCGAGATGGCCCGCATTCTCAAGCCCGATGGCCGCATCGTCATCGGCCTGGTGAATTACGCCGGCATCGCCTGCAACGGCAGCCGCCTGCTGTATAAGCTCGGTCGCCGCATCGGCACCATCCCGAAGGGCAAGCGCATGTTCTGGGACGACCCCACCGAGGGCGAGCACACCTTCGAGGGCAAGACAAAGGCGCTGAAGAAGTTCGCCGAAGGCTCGCTCGTCCTCGAGAAGGAGTACGGCGCCTCGATGATGTGGGCATTCCCCGGCTGGAAGTACGTCTTCTATCCGTTCATGGGGCGCAGCAAGCCGATGCGCGTTGTCCGTGGCGGCATCCTTAAAACCGCGGACCGCATTGGCCGTGCGTTCCCGACCGTCAGCGACTTCGTCGTCACCACCTGGCGCAAACCCTGATCAACTGTCCCGTGTCCCCTCGCGCCGATAACCTGTCCTCCGCAGGAGGACTCGCATGGCGCTCAACGCTCCCAGTCACCACTACACCACGGTCAACGGCGTGAAACTGCACTACGTCCGTCAGGGCGCGGGGCAGCCGCTGCTGCTGATCCACGGCTGGCCCGGGTTCTGGTTCGAGTGGCACAAGAACATCGGCGCGCTCGCCCAGCACTACGACGTCATCGTCCCTGACATGCGCGGGTACGCCTACTCTGACAAGCCCGAACTTCCGCCCGCTCAGGGCTACACCGATGCCGTCTTCGCCGAGGACATCAAGGCCTTTATCGACTTCTACCACCTCGATAGCGTGCGCATCGTCAGCCACGACTTCGGCGCCATCTGGGTCCAGAAGTTCGCCCGCCTCTACCCCGAGCGCCTTCACAAGCTCATGCTCTTTGACCCGCCCTATCCCGGCATCGGCGTGCGCTGGTTTGCGCTGCCCCACGCACTGAACACCTGGTACCAGCTCTTCCACCAGCTCCCCCTCGCGGAGGAGCTCGTCGGCTCCAGCCCGAAGGCGACCGAGATCTACCTCCGTCACTTCCTCTCGGCCTGGTCGCATGACAAGAACCTCTGGACTGACGACGAGATTGCCGCATATGTCGAGGCATACAGCCAGCCCGGCGCCCTGCGCGGCGGCTTCAACTGCTATCGCGCCGCCTTGAGTGGGGGCGCATTCAGCGCCGGGGGCACGCCCAAGGTCACCACGCCCACCCGCATCCTCTGGGGCACCGGCGACTCGATCATCCCCTTCGCGTGGTCCGACAACCTGGCCGGCACCTTCGAGAACTTCGAACTCAAGAAGATCGAAAACGGCGGCCACTTCATGATGCGCGAGGCCCCGGAACGCATCAACGCAGAGATCATCGACTTTATGAAGGATTGAGGGCCGGGTCGGGATTTCCGTACGGTGCCGACAGGTCTTCAGACCTGTCCTGAGCTGCTTGCTGCAGCGGGCGTACCTTACTGATGCGACTGATGCGCCTACTTTCACATCCAACACCCCGCTAGCATGCCCGCGTGGATCTCGAACTCAAAGACAAAGTCGCCATCATCACCGGCGCTTCCCGCGGCATCGGCAAGGCCATCGCCCTCGCCCTCGCCGCCGAGGGCACGGACAGCGCCCTGGTCGCCCGCGGAGAAGAGCGCCTGCGCGCGGCCGCGCGCGAGATCGCCGCGCACAGCGTTCGCACAGCCACCGTCACGGCCGACGTCACCGTCG
>JACRBR010000071.1 GCA_016213125.1 Chloroflexota bacterium
GACGAGCCCGACGAGTTGTACGTGGTGGTGGAGCCCGCCTCGCCGGGGAGCGTGGAGTTCACCGCGCAGCTCGTCGAGGTGATCTCGCGGCTCTACCGGAAGGACGTGCTGTCGCTGACGGGCGCGCTCACGCGATCGCTGCGCGCTGCGCACCAGCACCTTCTCGACTGGAACAGCAAGAGTCTTCCGGAGCACCGCATCGGGGCCGGGTCGAGCTGTCTCGCGCTAAGCGGGATGGACGCGTACCTGGCGCAGGTGGGCCCGAGTCTCGCCTACCTGCGGAAGCGTGACGGCACGCTGCGGCGCCTGCAGGCCGAGGATCCCACGCTGGAATCTGCGCTGGGCATGTGCGAGGACTTCCAGCCGCGACTCACGCGGATCGCGCTTGAACCTGGCGATCTGGTGCTCATTGCGTCATCGTCGCTCGACGGACTCGCATCCCAGGACCACATCGAGGCCGTGCTGGCGCAGGACGCCGACACGGTTCTGCCGGAGTTCTACCTGCTCTGCAAAGACACGGCGAATCTCGCCCTCGTGCTGCTGTCCTGTTTCGAAGAGCCGCTCGACACGCCGCCGGACTTCCTGACGCACGGGGGCAACACGCCCGAAGCCGCTCCGCCGCCGATCGATGACGAACCGGCACCGCAGACCGAAGGCGTGCTGGTCGGAGCAGGAGTGCAAGACGGGGCGCCGCAAACGGGAGAGGCATCGATCGCTGCCGCGATGCCCGGCGATGGCCTGCCGCTTCCACCTCGCCCGGTGCTGGAACAGGTGGACGAGATCCGCGAGTCGACCGCTCCGCCCCCACCACCCGACCTGAAGCTTCGAGGTGGTGGTGCGACGCCGAGGTACCGGAAGAGCACCGGGCCCGGCGTCGCGATTCCGCAGTTCCGGGTGCCGCGCCTGGCGGTGTTCGCTGCGCTGGCGCTGGTGGTGCTGGGACTGCTCGCGTACTGGCAGCTTCCAGGTTCGGTGCAGGAAAGCCGCGAGGACAGGTTCGCGTCGCTTGTAGCGGGGGCTCGCGAGGCGAACGCGCGGGCGCAGGCGACAAGCGATCCCGGCCTGAAACGCCAGTTGCTGGCCGACGCGCGCGTGAAGCTGGACGACGCCGCGAAGATCCATGACGACAGCACTGACGTGCAGGCGCTGCAGTCCGACGTGACGGCGGCGCTCAACGTCCTCAACGCCGTGCACGAGGTGAAGGACGCGACCGTGGTGGCCGATCTGGCCCAGGTGGTGACCGGCGACCTGGGCGCGACGAAGATCGTGCTTGGCGGCGATGCGGCGTACGTGTTGGACCTCGAGGGACGGCGCGTGCTGCGCGTGCCGACGGGCGGTGGCGCGCCCGAGACGATCGTCGAGGAAGGCAAGACGGTCAACCTTCTGACCGCGTCACGGCCGGTCGAGATCGCGTGGGCCGACCAGACCCAGAGCCTGATCATCCTCGACGACCAGCGCCAAGCCTTCACGTACTTCCCAGGCCAGGGCACGCTGCCGCTCGCCGTCCGCGCCGCTGACAGCCTGGGGTCGATGGACGCGATCGCTGCATCGGCCGGAAACCTGTACATACTCGATCGAGGGCAGAACCAGGTGTGGCGTTACCTGCCGGGCGAGGGCGGATTCGACAGCGAGCGCACGGCGTTGCTCGACGAGGCCGAACTCGCCGACGCGACCGAGCTGGCGGTAGCGCAGGACGTGTACCTCCTCGACGCGAAGAAGGGCGTGCGCCGGTTTGTGTTGAAGGCGGAGGCATCGTTCCCGCTGGCCGGTATCGACAGCCCGCTCGTGTCGCCGGCTTCGCTCTCGGTGCTGCCGGGGTCCAACCGCATCGTGATCGCGGACACCGGGAACAAGCGGATCGTCGTCGCCAGCAGCGACGGGCGGTTCCTGCGGCAGATCGTGAGCGCGAGCTTCACGGACCTGAGGGCGGTGTCTGTCGATGAGGGCGCGGGCATCATGTACGTGCTCAACGGCGACACGGTGCTGACGGCGGCGTTCCCGCCGTAGTGCGTCTGCGGATAATCCACCAAGGGACACGAAAGGTCTGAGGGCTTGTGCGACCGGCCTTGCGGTATGGTGCCTTCGCTGGGGCTGGAGACGGAGCAACGTTGGGACCCAATGATGGTGTGACCGTGTCACCTCCTTATACGGTGCAGCTCATGTTCGATGATGGGATGGTCCACCGCATAAACCTTGAATCGGAACTGTACGGTGAGGTCTTTGAACCGCTCAAGGATCCAGGGTTCTTCGCGCGGGTTCAGATCGAGGGTGGTACGATCGCGTGGCCAAACGGCGCCGACCTGGCGCCAAAATTCCTGTACGAGGCGGGTGATCTCATCTGCCCGCCGGCCAACTAACGCCAGGAATAGCAGCGTGCCGACACTCCTGTCCCCGAATGCGCTGGCACGGCAGTAAGCCAGCAGGTCGCTGAAAGACGGGCTTCCACACGGCTCCGGCCTCGACGCAGCGTTCTTCACGACCCAGACCGCGCGGGCTGAAACGCCCGCGCTACGAAGATGGATGGCCCCTTCAGCACCGTGCTAGGTGGTGGGCCGGGTGATGGCGCCTTCGCTCGCGCTCGACACCAGGGCCGCGTACTTGGCCATGACGCCCGTCTTGTAGCGCGGGGGTGGCGGCGACCAGTCCCGGAGGCGCGCGGAGATCTCGTCGCCGGACAACTCGACGTCCAGGCGGCGGTTCGGGATGTCGAATGAGATCATGTCGCCTTCGCGGATGGCGGCGATGGGACCGCCAGCCACGGCTTCCGGGGCGACGTGACCGGCCATGAGGCCGCGGGTGGCGCCCGAGAAGCGGCCATCGGTCAGCAGGGCGACGGTTTCGCCCAGGCCTTCGCCGACGATCGCCGAGGTGACGCCCAGCATCTCGCGCATCCCGGGGCCGCCCTTGGGCCCTTCATAGCGGATCACGACGACATCGCCAGCGTGGATCTCCTCGCGGGTGACGGCGGCCATCGCGTCTTCCTCGCGGTCATAGACGCGAGCCGGGCCGCGGTGGTTGAGGCGCTCGTGCCCTGCCACCTTGATGACGCAGCCCTCCGGTGCGAGGTTGCCTCGCAGGATGACGAGCCCGCCCGTCTTCTTCAGCGGTGCGTCGACCGTGGCGACGACATCCTGGCCGGGTGTCTCGTGCGCTGGGGCGACCTCCTGCGCGAGAGTGCGGCCGCTGGGGGTCGGGCGAGAGCCGTCGAGCACGCCCGCGTCGACGAGGCGCTTGGCGACCAGCTCCATGCCCCCGGCGCGGTCGAGGTCGGCGGCCAGGTAGCGCCCGCCGGGGCGCAGGTCGGCGATCAGCGGGGTGCGGGTGCTGACGGTGTCGAAGTCGTCGATGGTGAGCGGCACGTCGGCCTCGCGGGCGAGCGCCAGCAAGTGGAGGACGGCGTTGGTCGAGCCGCCCGTCGCGGCGACGCCGGCGATCGCGTTCTCGAACGCCGGTCGCGTCAGGATGTCGAGCGGCCGGACGTTGCGGCGGAGCACGTCCATCACGACCTCTCCCGCGCGGACGCCGGCGTCGTCTTTGCGCGGGTCGACCGCCGGGATGCCGTTCACGCCCACGGGCGAGAGGCCGAGGAACTCCATGGCGAGCGACATGGTGTTGGCGGTGAACTGCCCGCCGCAGGCGCCCGGGCCGGGGCACGCCGCCTTCTCGAGCTGCTCCAGCTCTTCGTCCGAGAGCGTGCCAGCCGCGTTGGCGCCGACGGCCTCGAAGACGTCCTGGATGTTGACGTCGCGCCCCTTGTAGCGCCCGGCGAGGATGGTCCCGCCATACACCACGATGCCGGGGATGTTCAGGCGGGCGAGGGCCATGGCGGCGGCCGGGATGGTCTTGTCGCAGCCGACGAGGCAGACGAGCGCGTCGAACATGTAGCCGCGGGTGCAGAGCTCGATGGAGTCGGCGATGATCTCGCGCGAGATGAGCGAGGTCTTCATGCCCTCGGTGCCCATGGTTATGCCATCGCTGATGGCGATGGTGTTGAACTCCATGGGCGTGCCGCCAGCCTTGCGGACGCCCTCCGCGACCTTCGCGGCCAGCAGGCGGAGGTTGAAGTTGCAAGGCATCGTCCCGATCCACGTGTTGGCGATGCCGACGATCGGCTTCTCGATGTCTTCCTTCGTGAAGCCGATGCTGTAGTAGTAGCTGCGGGCGGCGGCGCGCGTCGGGCCATCGGTGATGGTGCGGGAATTGTGCTTGGGGTCGAATGCCATGCGTCCCTCCGTGAGGGTCAGGTTAGCAGGAGCGTGCTGGAGGGACACGCGCAGGACGAGCGACGCCGAGCGGGCATCGAGTCCCGTGTCACTTCAGCGCTTCGAGCCAGTCGACAAGCGCCGTGACGGCCTCGGCGTACACATCCTCGCGTGTGCGGCCGGACGCCCTGCGGACAGCGAAGCCGTGGTCGGCGCCGTCGAGCAGGTGGAGCTTCGCACCCCGCACCTTCTTCGTTGCGGCACGCAGCTCTTCCGGCGAGCCGAAAGCGTCGTTGGTGCCGGAGACGAAGAGCGTAGGGAGCTTGAGCTTTGGCAGGTGCTCGGTGCGCAGTTGCTCGGGTTTGCCGGGCGGATGCAGCGGATACGCGAAGAGCGCCAGCGCGTCGGCCGCGGCGCCCTGGGCTACGACCTGCGAGGCGATACGGCCGCCCATCGACCGGCCGCCGACGACGAGTTTCTTCTTCGGCTGTCGGACGGCCTCGATGACGGCCCGCCAGGCGGCCTCGAGCACGGGCGGACGGTCGGGGCCTTTCTTGCCGGCCTCCATGTACGGGAACTGGAAGCGGACCGTCGTGATGCCGCGCGTCGCGAGGGCGCGGGCGGCGTGTGCGCCGAACGGATCGTGGATGTTGGAGCCGGCGCCGGGAGCGTACACGAAGATCCATGGGCCGGGCCGTGATGGAGTGCTCCGCATCGCGGTGATGGCTCCGTGCTCGGCGACCGTGATGCGGAGCTTCTTGTCCGCCACGCGCGGATCTCCTTTCGATACCCCACCCCGGCCCTCCCCGTAGACGGGGAGGGGGCAGTTCCCCCACGCCGACCCTCTCCCTCGACGCGGAGTGGGCAGTCCGCTCACGCCAGCCCTCGGCGTAGACGGCGAGGGGGCAGTCGGCTACTGGTTGGCCTCCAGGCGCTGGAGTACGAGATCGACGTACTGTTTGAGTTCGTCCTGCGGCGGTGTGGCTCCGGAGCGGACGGAGCCCACGGCAACGGTCGCGCTGCCGCTCTTGAATGCGACGACGAGGATCGTGATGTCGACGATGGTGCCCTGTGCGTTCGTCTGTCCAGTCAGCGTGGCCGCGAATGAACCTTCTGCCACGGACGGGAACTCGACGGGCGTGACCACGACAGCGGCGGGGTCGATGAAGACGCCGCCGAACTGCCGGGCCAGCGCGCCCGGGGCCGCGAGCCGTTGCGCGGCCGTGTTCGCGCAGGCCGTGGCGCCGTCGGGGTTCTTGTACACCGTGACCTGAGAGAAGAAGGTGAGCGTCTGGCCGCCGATGAACGCGTTGATGATGTCTTCGGGCTGCAGTGTGACGGTGCGTCCGACAAGCCTGCCGCACGCCTCGACGTCGCCGGCCTGTTCGGGTTGCGCTGCGGCGAATGCGGCATTGTCCGCCGTCGTATCGGATTGCAACGTCCAGGGCGCGATGACATCGAGGTCCTCCGGGACCAGCACCACCGCGTTAATGAGCGCGGCGGCCGATGCCTCATCGAGGTCCGCTCCGGCGGTGGTGGGGGGAAGTGTCGCGCGTGGTGTGGCAGCCGTCGCTGGGGTGGCGGCAGCCGCTGACGCAGCAGCCGTGGCCGGCAGCGCCGTTTCTGCGGGAGTCGCTGTCGTCTTATCGTCGCCGCTGCCGCCGCACGCACCGAGCACGACCACCGCGGTCGCGATGATGGCCCCCGCAAGATTCGTCCTGAACATGCCACCCCTTCGAATTGTCCGACGTCGTGGGCCGAGCCGACATCATCGGCTGGTGGAATACACCTTGCGGGACGGGCGTGTGAGGATCAAGGAGTCGCGGGCGATGGGTCGGGTCGGGCTGCGACTCAGGGGGCCTGGATCTTGATGTCCTTGTTGTTGATGAGGCCCAGCTGGTCGAACGGCCAGTAGGTAATCCACGCCTGGCCGATGATGTTCTCCTCCGGCACGAATTCGCACTGTTGCTGCGGGGAGCAGCTGGTGCCCCAGGCGTGGGAGTCGAAGCTGTTGCGCCGGTTGTCGCCGAGCACGAAGTACATGCCCGCGGGCACGACCCTGGGCCCGTAGGTGTAGTTCGGCGTGGCCAGCACGTAGTTCTCCGTCAGCGCGACGCCGTTGA
>JACRBR010000072.1 GCA_016213125.1 Chloroflexota bacterium
CGGTGTTCGTCGTCACCCACACCAAGCGCGTTCCGTGGGAGCGGCCGGGCGGCACGATCTTCCACTTCGTCAACGTCGGCATCGAGAGCGCGCTCGCTCAGGGCCGCGAGGCCGCCGGCGACCGCGATGTCCGCATCGCCGGCGGCGCCGAGACGATCCAGGAGTACCTGAACACCGGCCTGGTCGACGAGTTCTCGGTCACGCTCGTGGTTGAGGGCCTCGTCGTCCGCCGCCTTGCGCAGCCCCTTCTCGGTGTCCCATCAGGCTCCTTGTTCACCGGGCGCGCGTGTGGCGCGGGCTGATCGTGCGTCTCGATCGATCATCACTTGGGTCCCTTCCACGGATCTCCGGGCAGCAGGCTGACGAACGCACCATGCACCTGTGCCCATGCCTGCTTGGCATCGAACTGCTCCGGGGCGTCGAAGGCGAGACGCCCGGCGTCGTAGGCCGCGTCGTCGGAGTCGTAGGCCAGGCCACGCGCGAGTAGAGGGAGGATGTCGTCCGTGAAGGCGGGGTCGTCGATCTTCGCAGCTAGGTTCGCCTCGTACTCGGCGCGAGACACGCGCTTGCCCGTGTGCGCCAGGTAGCGCGCGAAGCAGTCCACGACCTTGGCGGCCTCGAGTGCAGGGAGCCGCCGCAGCGCGGTCACCATGTCGAAGAGGTCACGGCCCTTCTTGCGCTGGTAGAGCGCGCGCAGTTTCGTTCCGAGTAGCTCCTCGGGCGCGTACGTCACCGCGTCCGCCTTGCCTGAGAACCACGGGCTCGCGACAGTGAACTCCCGCCGGACCAGCCCGAGCACGCTGAACTGCTCGCGCGTGTTGATCTCCACCTTGAGCCGAAGGGGCGTGATCGGCGGGATCTCCGACTGGAACCGGTAGATGAACCGGACGGCGCCCGCCGTCTGCTCGCGCTTTGGCTTCCCGAGCCAGGCGTCGAGGCGAGCGCGCAGCGCGTCCATCACGGCGCCGATCGGACCCGGGGCTGCCTGCACGAGATCGATGTCCTCGGAGTAGCGCGCAGCGGGGGTCAGGAAGAGCTTGTGCAGCGCCGTTCCTCCCCTGAAGACCAGCGCCGAAGCGAGCGTCGGATCGGAGAAGATCTCGACGATTGCGCGCGACAGCACGAGGTCTTGCTCGACCTGGGCGTCGGTCGACCAAGGCGCCGACGGGCGCCACGCCGTGATGTGCGCTCGGGAGATCACGAGTCGACCTCCACCTTCTCGTTGATCACGACATGCCAGCGCGGGTCTTTCGTCGCCGTCTTCGGTGCTCGGCCGGGCCGCAGCGGCACCGCGCGCGGACGCTGCTTCGCTAGCCACCCGGCCAGGCGCTCGCCGGCGGCGGCGGCACCGACGAGGTCGAGGAGATAGCCGAGCCGCTGGACGTGAGAAAGCTCGACGTCGGCGCGAGCCGCCTCGACGAGTCGCTCCGAGTCGAGCCTCTCGGCGAGCTCCGCCAACACGGTGGCCACGTTGGCGAGGTGGCCGGCGCTGCGCGCGTAACGGACGAGATCGATCGCCGTCGCTTCGGCCGTGGAGACGCGCATCGAGCCGGTCTCGGTCTTCACCTGCGTCGTCGGCGTCCGCTCGAAGTGGCGCTTCGTGAAGAAGCGAATGCGCACTCGCCCCGCGCGCGCCGGCCGCAGCGGCGCGTCGGTGACGACCTGGAACTCCTGCGGCTGCTGGTGCGCTGCGCCGTGTAGCGCCGCAGCGGAGAGGAGACCGACGTAGTACGGCTGCCCCGCGAACGTCATGAGGTCGTCGATGTACCAGTCCGGCGGTGGCGCTCCGGCGCTGCGATACTCGATCGGCACGATCACGAAGAAGCCGCGCCGGGGGACCACGATCCTCCGTTTCGCGGCGAGGCGGCGCGCCGAGGCCTGCAGAGCTTCGTCAGAAACGCCAAGGGTCTTGAGAGCTTCCTGACGATCGAAGACGTACCTGCCCCTGCCCTGTAGGGCGTCAACGAACCCGGCCAAGCTCTGGCGCCTGCTACCTGCGCGCTTCATTCGCATAACCCGACGCAGATCGTCGTTCTATGAGAACGATCCCGCATGCACAACCTAACACTATCCGTCGTCTTTCGCAAACGACTGCGCAGACGCCGCGGGCCCGCGCGCGTTCACCGCTTCCGGCTGTGAGCCTTCGGTCGTTTCTTGCTCGGGGTGGCATCGATCGTGGCGACGAACGTCGCGCCCTGGTCGACCCACTTCTTGATCGCCTTCTCGGTCCTGGAGCCGCCCGGGCCCACGTAGACGTAGCCGTTCATGGGGCGGCCGGTGAAGTCCATCGGGCGCACGTGAGCTTCGGCGAGCGCGGCGCCGTAGCGATCGGGGCCGACACGCACCATGAGGTCGTCCTTCACGATCCCGCAGAACATCTTACCGTCGAGCAGGAAGGCAATGCCGCCGAACATCTTCTTATCGATGACGTCGGGTCGCGGCCCAACGACCCGGCGGATACGGTCAGCGAGCGCCTCGTCGTACGCCATGCCGAGCCCTATGCCTTCTCCGATGGGCCTCGGCCGGTCTCGACGTAAACCAGGTTGGACACTCGCAGTGCCACTATCCCGCGCTCCCTTCGCCGGGTGGCGATTCCTTCCATGGGTCGGGTCCCGCGTCGCCGCCTGCCGCCGCGACGCCTAGCCGTTCGATGAAGTGCGGCCAGCCGATCGCGTGCTTCGCGGCCTCGACCGGAACCAATCCGCTGTGCTCGAGTTCGACTCGGGTCTTGCCCGCGCGTGCCTCGAACGTCACGCGAAGCCTGGTTGCACCCGGTGGCATCGCCTGGTTCCCCGCTTCACCCCAGGCGATCTCGAGCAAGCGCGGCCGATCCACGCGAACGAAGTGACCGCGGATGAGGACGCCGTTGATGTCCACGGAGAACACCCCGCCGTCGACGGCCTCCAAACGGGCGAAGTCGCCCATCCAGCGCACCAGCAGCTCGGGCCTGACGAAGTGGTCGAAGACCTGGGTCGGGCGTCGCGTCGATCTCGATGCTGGTTTGGTAGAACTCGCTCATCGCTTCTTCTCGATCTCGTCCTTCAGCGCCGCGAGCCGCGGTGTCCAGAAGCTCTCTACGAAGGCGGCGACCGGCGCGAACCCATCGGGCTTGATGGCGTAGAGGCGCCGCGTCCCCTCTTTACGCGCTTCGACGAGACCGGCCTTGCCGAGGACGGCTAGGTGTTGCGACGCCGCCTGCTGGGAAACGTCGACCTCGGTCGCGATCTCACCAACTGGGCGCGGCCCCGAGTGCAGCACGCGCAGGATCTCCACGCGCCTCGGTTCTCCGAGGGCCTTGAGCGCCAACGCAGCCTGCCGTTCCGAGCGCTTCACAAGTGGCTACTTGTGTATCACGGGACCGTGTGGTACACCACAAGGCGCTACTTGTGGAGCAGGGACATGAGGAAAGCCGCCAGGAAACATGGAGCGACGGCGACGGAGGTTGAATTGGACCCCGACTTCGCCCCGATCGCGCGAGCGTTCGAGAAGGACCGCGGCGTCAGCCGCGGGAAGATGTTCGGCTCGGTGGGCCTGAAGGTGAACGGCAAGGTGTTCGCCATGCTGGTGAAGGGGCGCTTCGTCGCGAAGCTCCCGCGGGTACGGGCCGACGAGCTCGTCGCGGCTGCCGCGGGCGACTACTTCGACCCCGGTCACGGCAGGCTCATGAAGGAGTGGGTGTCCGTCCCCTCCGGGAAGACGTCTTGGCTCGAACTCGCGCGCGAAGCGCACCGTTTTGTGAAAGGCGGAGCGCGATGACGACGCTGCGCCACCCGCTGGGAGCTTCGATCTGCGGCATGTGGCCCACGTCGCCGTCTCGGCGGCGGGCTTCGGGCTCGCGTCGATCGGTCTGGCGCGGAAGCTGGGCAGACTGCAGGGAGCTTCGATGTAGCTGTCGACAGCTCGCCTCTCGAGCGCTGGGCAGGAGAAGGTCTCGAGGGGCTCAGCCAGCGGGTCGCCCTTCGAGGATCGCCTTGAGGTGCGCCAGGTCCTTGCGATTCGCTCGCCGCATGGCCGCTGCCATGAAAGGCGCCGCCAGTTTCCCGAAGCCGGACGGCTCGCCACGGTTACGAAGGGTCATGCGCGTGCGGCTCTCGCCCGCCGCCGCCCAGGTGTACGTGGTCTCCATCGGGAACGGGCCCTCGGCCGTGCGCATCACGAGGCGCTCCCCCGGGACGAGCTCGACGATCTCGTACGTGTAGGCGAGCCGGCGGCCGAGGAAGTGGGCGATGAACGCGAGCCGAGAGCCGACTGTGGCGGGTGGCGTCGTCTTCCACTCCACGGACCGGATGTTGACGTACCACTCGGGCGCGTTGTCAGGGTTGCCGGCATACGAGGCGACCTCCGCGCATGGGCGCTCGATGGTGGTTTCGGTGAGGACGTCGACGGCCATGCTCATCGCTCCTTTCGCGCCTTTGCGCCGCCCGGTGGGTGCTCGGGTTGCTCCACCAGCTGCCGCAGCCGTTCGATCGCTCGATCCCAGCCCGCCGAGACGGCGTCGAGGAATGCGCGCGCATCCTCGAGTCGCCGTGGCTCGAGCGCATACAGAACCTCGCGGCCGCGCTTCTCGTGGGTCACCAGGCCTGCCCCTTCGAGGACCTGCAGGTGCTTCACGATCGCCTGCCGCGAGACCTTCGCGCCGCCGGAGAGCGCGGTTGCCGAGCGGGCGCCACCTGCGCCGAGCTTCCGGACCACGGAGAGCCGCGTCCGGTCGCCGAGCGCGAAGAAGATGTCAGCGGCGACCCGCTCACGCGCCGTCGACATGTTTCCTCAGGTTCTCGGCCTGGGCAGCCCAGCCGCCCTCGTTCATGCGGAACGCGCGCTCGCGTCTGTGCGCGGGCACGCGATCGAAGCCGGACTCCACGATCGTGAGCTGGGTGCCTTCGGCGACCGGCTCCAGAAGGAACTCCACGAGCGTCGTCGCCTCGTTGTCCGGATCGGCCTCAGCGTCGATGCCGTAAGGGATCCACCGGAAGCTGAAATATCGCTCGGCGTCGATACGCTCGACCGTACAGAACACGGCGTTCTCGTCGGGCAGACGCACCTTGGACGGTCTGAGGCCGAGGCCCTCCTGATAGGCCACGAGGGCAGCTTCATCGAGCTTCCCGTCGAAGGTCCCCTTCATCCGCTTGCCCGGCGCGAAGTCGCCCTCGAGCGTGAAGCCGAACCAGCGCCCGAACTCTCGGGCGTCTGTGATGGCCCGCCATACGCGGCCCACGGGCGCACGCAACGTCACCCGCTTCTCGATCCTGTCCGTCGATGACATGCGCAATCTCCTGGTTGCACGTTACCGTGCGGACGGCACACATGCAACCATTTGATTGCGAGTCAAGCCGACGCCGAACCGCGCTTCGTGCCCCTGGACCCGACGAGATCGGCTCCGGTCGCACTCGGGGAGTTACACTGGCGCGGATGGGCCGCACCCGCACCGTGCTGGGCCTCCCGGA
>JACRBR010000073.1 GCA_016213125.1 Chloroflexota bacterium
AGTTACGCTTCCAACCGTAAGCGGTGGAAGGTACTCTAATGACAGCAATAGCAGCGATTGTTGAGATTCTCCAATTCATGAGAAGGGCAGGCGGTCCCAAGGAAGGGTGGTACGTTGGCATCGCTTCGAATCCACGCAGAAGGGTCTTCGGAGAGCACCAGGTCATCGAGACGCTGACCCCTTGGATTTGGCGCGACGTAGAGAGCGTCCATCAGGCGAGGCGCGTTGAGTCGTATTTCCTGAACGCCGTTAGGACGGACGGTGGTCCCGGTGGCGGTCTGGCCGACAGCAGGTTTGTCTACGCGTACCGGAAGAACCCCGTGACCAAGCCATAGTTGTCGAGACAAGTCTGGGCAGGCACCTTTCGGTCGCTGCGGTGGCTGAGGCCTGGTCCTGCCACCGATAGCTGGACTGCTTTGCACTGCACGGGCTTCCGCATACATTGAGAACCTTGACGCCGTTAGCAGGAGTTCTCACATGGTGAAAGCAGCCGTATTCCGCGGGGCGCAGCAGCCCCTGTACATCGAAGACATCCAGCTCGATAACCCCGGCCCGCGCGAGGTCCTCGTGAAGACGGCCGCCGTCGGCGTCTGCCACAGCGATCTCCACTTCGTCGACGGCCTCTACCCGATGGCCGCCCCCGCCGTCCTCGGCCACGAGCCTGCCGGCATCGTCGAGGCCGTCGGCGACCAGGTCACCTACGTGAAGCCCGGTGACCACGTCATCGCCTGCCTCTCCGTCTTTTGCGGCACCTGCGCGCAGTGCACCTCCGGGCGCCCCTTCCTCTGCCCCGGCGAGGGCACCCGCCGCGGCCCCGCCGAACCGCCCCGGCTCTCGCAGAACGGCGAGCCCGTGCACCAGGGCCTCAACCTGGGCGCCTACGCCGAGAAGATGCTCCTGCACGAGAACGCGGTGGTGAAGATCCGCGAGGATATGCCGCTCGACAAGGCCGCCCTCATCGGCTGCGGCGTGACCACCGGCGTCGGCGCCGTCCTGAACACCGCCCGCATCCACGCCGGCTCCGCGGTGGCCGTCTTCGGCTGCGGCGGCGTCGGCATCGCCGCGATCCAGGGTGCCCGCATCGGCGGCGCGCGCATGATCATCGCCGTCGACGCCATGGAGAACAAGCTGGCGATGGCGAAGGAGTTCGGCGCCACCCACGTGGTCGATGCGTCGTCGAAGGACCCGGTGCCGGCCATCATCGAGATGACGGGCGGCGGCGTGGACTACTCGTTCGAGGCCGTGGGCTTGAAGATCACCGCCGAGCAGGCCTTCGCCGCGCTTGCGTCCGGCGGGACCGCCACCGTGATCGGCATGATCCCGGTCGGTCAGAAGGTGGAGCTGAACGGCTACGAGTTCCTCCGCTCGAAGAAGATCCAGGGCTGCACGATGGGCTCGAACCGCTTCCGCGTCGACATGCCCCAGTACATCGATCTCTACAGGCAGGGCCGTCTCGACCTCGACCGCATGGTCAGCCGCAAGGGCAAGCTCGAGGACGTGAACGACGCTTTCCGCGCCATGAAGGCGGGTGAGGTCGCGCGCACAGTCCTCACCTTCGACTAGCCCGTCGTCGGTCTTCAGTCGTCAGTCGTCAGCAGGGTGCGCCCCCCGACGATCGCCGACCGCCGACTTTTCCCCCCGTTTTTTTCGCAAAAGTGATCTGGCCCGCTTGGAGATCGCCGCCAGCCTCCCCTACCCTCGCCATACGGCGAAGCTCGCAGACACGTACGGGCGCGTCGCCGACGCGCCCTATCGCATCCAGAGCTGCTAATCGGCGAGCAAATCCACAGGAGGGCCGCAGACAGCGAATCTGCAAAACAAGAAAAACTGCAAAACGACGCAATTGTGCAAAACGGCGAAGATCTGCAAAACGAAGAGGAGTGCAAGACCACGAAGATCTGCCTTCGACGAAACGAGGAAGCTTGCTCGCCCGCCCGTACCCGTACGGACAGGTCTTTAGACCTGTCCTCGGCGGCGTAGCAACCACCCGACCACCGACCGGAGACCAACGACTGGCGACCGCTACACCATGTGATTCCGCGCCGCGTACACCACGGCCTCCAGCTTGCTGTGGACGCCCAGCTTCGTCAGCACGTGCTCGATGTGGTTGCGCACGGTCGTGGCGCTGACGCTCATCGCCTCCGCGATCTCCTTGTTGCCGAGGCCGCAGGCCAGCATATGCAGCACCTCCGCCTCGCGCCGCGTGAGCGGCTTCGCGGGGATCGCGTCCAGGTCGCCTTCAAAGCGGGGGAACGCCGCCAGCGCACGCGACGCCTTCGCCTGGACCCGGCGCTGTTCGGTGACGTCGCGGAACAGGTGCACCGCCAGCGTTGACCGCGCCGAGCTGCCCCGCAGCACCACGATGCTGACGTTGATCCAGCGCGCATCCCCCTGCTTGCCATGGGTGCGCACGTCGTAGTTCTCGACCGTCCCGCCCTTGCGGGCGCACTCGATAACGGGGCAATCGCTGTGGCAAAAGGCGTGCCCGCCGTAGTCGCCGCCCGCGATGACCTCGTAGCAGGGGCGGCCCAGGACCTCCGCGGCGCGATAGCCGAGCATGCGCTGGGCCTCCTGGTTCCAGAAGACGATGCGCTGGTTGTAATCGACTGCGTACACACCGTCGCCCGTCCGTTCGAAGGCCTTCAGAAGCTCCATGGGTGGCTTCGCGCCGGTTGGCATGCGGGTAGCTTCGGGCCACCCCCGGTGCGCAGAAAGGGCCGATTGGCACATCTGGACGTGACACCTGGAAACTGATGCAAATTCCCCATGCGGGCTTATTCTAGCGAGCACTAAGTTAAGCACACGATAAAGATTCCAGGACAGAAGGAGCAGATGATGACTCAGGCGCCGGCGATACCCAGGGAACTCGTGGAGAAAGCGCTCGCGAAGGGCTGGACATCCGAGGCGGCCGTGGAGGAGACGATCCAGCGGGCGCTGGCGAAAGGGTTCAGCCTGCAGCAGCTGGGGGTCGCTCTGGACATGGGGCTCACCCCGGAGCGCGCGCACCAACTCCTCGAGACGGCACCGCTGTTCAAGCGCGAGCCAGGCGACGTCTTCACGGAGACCCAGCACCAGTACATCGACCAGCTGAAGAAGGGACGCTACAGCCTGGAATGGCTGAACGACCCGCGCCCGAACTGGGGCATCCACGCCGCCATGCGCGACCCCGACCGGGGCCTGACGCTTCAGGACATCAACAAGGCCTACGCCGGCGACCCCGAGGACGCGCCGCAGCACCGGGTGATGGCGCCGCGCGGCTCCGTCGTGGACCCCGACGTGCCGGACATGGGCTACACCTACAACCAGAAGTACCAGGTCTGGGCGGATAACGTCGTGGCGCTGTACGAAGAGGCGTGCGCGCGCCAGTGGAGCGCCACGCGCGACATCCCCTGGGACGACTTGAAGCCGCTGCCGGACGACCTGGAGCGCGCGCAGTGCCAGATCGCGACGCTGCTCACCGAGGTCGAGATGATCGCGTCCGACTTCCCGGCAAAGTGGCTGTGGCAGATGAACCAGCACTTCCACGAAGTGAAGATGTTTCTCTGCACGCAGGCGATGGACGAGGCACGGCACTTGGAGGTGTTCCGCAAGCGCGCCCTCGCCAACGGCGGCGGTCTCATGCGCTGTCTCAGCGGCACGGAGAACTTCCTCAAGACCATCCTGCACGCCCCCACGTACGTCCAGGGCTCGTTCCTGATGCACGTGCTCGGCGAGGGCCTCGTCCTCGATATCTTCCGCAGCGGGGAGTTCCTCGCGAAGAACAAGACCGAAAAGGAGATCTATCGCCTCTGCATCCAGGACGAGGCGCGCCACGTCTCCTACGGGACCATGCACCTCAAGTACTTCCTGGAGCATCACCCCGAGCGTGACAAGGCGATCGCGGAGATGCACGCCCTGGCGGAGGTGGCCGAGCTTGGCATCCCCGGCTTCCTCACCAACCCGTTCATCATCGAGCCCCTCGCCGTGCTCATGGGCGATGGCGTAAAGGGCATCGATAAAGGCATGGAGGCGATCCGCATGGTGTGGGTCCGCATGCGCGAGGAGTACCTGAACCGCTGCGCGATCGCCGGCATCGACCGGCGCGACGTCACCAAGGTCCCGGCGCAGGCGCCGTTCTAGGAGGAACACGATCATGGCGCGATTTCCTTCAGTCGAATGGTTCGAGGAAGTGGCACGAGCGCACGGCGGCGACCGCGAGCGCGTGAAGCGGCTGGGCTACACCGAGGCGAACGTCGGCATCGTCGTCGAGGATGCCGGCCGATCGCAGGGATTCCTGCTGGAGTTCGCCGGCTACAGGCTGGGAGACATCCGCGAGATCGCTGACCCGGTCCCGGCCGCCGACTTCACGATCGCGGGCCCGCTGGCTGCGTGGCGGGAGATGATCGAGGTCATCGCGAAGAACGGCGAACCGGACCTGGACCACACGCTGAACCGGCTCACCATGGCGGGGACGCCGCTGCGGCTGGTGTCGGACGATCAGTTGAAGGTGGACTTGTTCTTCCGATTCAACCAGTCCTTCCAGGCATTCTTCGATGCGTCGGCGGGAGTGACGACGCAGTTCCCGGCCCTGGCGCCGGCATAGGAGCGGGCATCGGGCGGGCCGGCGAAACTCGAGAGGCCGGCCACAGCGCCCGTACAACGTGAGTGCCGGGTCCGATCGCTCCACGGGCCCGGGCACTCGCGGCAAGGAGCGGAGCAATGTCCTACATCATCAGCACCGACTGCATGGATTGTGGCGTCTGCGAATACATGTGCCCGGAAGGCGCCATTTTCGAGGCGAAGCGCCAGTTCGTGATCAAGAAGAGCAAGTGCAACGGGTGCGGCACCTGCGTTCCCTACTGTCCGGCTCGCGCCATCGTCCGGCGGGATGACTTCAGCGCCCGGCAGGAGCGCAGCGTGCGCAGCGTACTGGGTGGCGTCCTGCACGGCGTGAACTAGCGGCTCGGGGGTTCAGGTAGTAGCGTGCGGGTACCCGCGGTGACGTGCTCCGATCGGCACCCCTGCCCTCGGCGTCGGCCCGCGGTCCGGAGGTGCCTGCCGTGAAGTTTGGACAGCTCCATCTCTTCGAGAATCCGTCCGGACGCACTGAGAAGGAGATCGTCGACGAGCAGTTCGACGTGATGATCCGGGCCGAGGAGTTCGGTTTCGACTCCGTCTGGCCGGCCGAGCACCACTTCAGCGAATACGGCTACTGCGCCTCGCCGGCCGTGACGCTGGCCGCCGTTGCGGCGCGCACGAAGAATGTCCGTGTCGGCACGGGCGTGGTGGTGCTTCCCCTGAACCACCCGGTCCGTGTCGCCGAGGACTTTGCCCTGCTGGACCTCATGTCCGATGGGCGCGTCGACCTGGGCGTGGGGCGCGGCTACCAGCCGCACGAGTTCGCCGGCTTCGGGGTCGACCAGACGCGCTCCCGGGATATGTTCCGCGAGAGCGTCGAGATCATCCAGAAGGCGTGGACGGAGGAGCGCTTCTCGTACCAGGGTGAGTTCTACACGATCGACGACCTGAGTGTGCGCCCGAAGCCGCTGCAGCAGCCGCACCCGCCGATCTGGATGGCATCGCTCTCGCCCGACACCTTCCAGCTCTGTGGCAAGTATGGCTTCAACCTCATGTGCGCTCCGGTGTTCGGCTTCAACGTGAACACGGGCGCGG
The DNA here is from genome assembly GCA_016213125.1 of Chloroflexota bacterium. Taxonomy (GTDB): domain Bacteria; phylum Chloroflexota; class Dehalococcoidia; order DSTF01; family JACRBR01; genus JACRBR01. Next base: position 5,653 of record JACRBR010000073.1, read on the forward strand.
CGCAGATCGAGCAGTACCGCCAGGCGCTGAGGGACCACGGCCGCCGCCCCGAGGACCACGAGGTCGCGGGCCTCACCATTACGTACGTCGCTGAAACCACGCAGCAGGCGCTCGCCGACTTCCGCGATTCGGTCATGTGGTACTACCGCACGTTCGCGAAGTACGTTGCGCCAGGACACGGGCAGCCGGCCGTTCCGACCTACGAGTTCTATCAGCGGGCTCGCGACTTCCTGGAGGTCGTCGAGTGGGATGCGGTCGTCAAGTCCGGCGCTGTCGTCTGCGGCAGCCCCGACGAGGTGGCGCACCGAATCGGCGAGATCCAGGAGCTGACCGGCATGACGCACTACCTCGCCTGGACGCGCATCGGCGGTCTCGCCCATCCGAAGGTCATCCGCAGCATGGAGCTGATGGCCGAGCGCGTCATGCCGCAGGTGCGAGGCACCGCGGCCGTCTCCTGACGGAGTCCCAACGCGGCGTCGCGACGCTGGGCCGCGCAATCCCCCTACGTGGATCGGATCTTACGTTCGCGTGCTGACGGGTGGAGCGTAATGCCATGGTCGGCGAGTGCTTTCTCAATTGCGAGGGGGATCTCCGCGAACGAGTTGGCCACGCGAGGTCTGGGCCCAGCCTTAATTCCGTGTAGAGGGTTTGACGGCAGAGAAACAAAGCAGATTGTCCACGCATGCCTTGGCAGGACTTTCCCGTCCCTACCCAGTCCGTCTGTCGTAAAGCGGAGGGTCACCTCAATCGTTTTGCGTGCCTCTCCTTGACGCTTGTCCGCCATGACCGTTCTCCCTTGCTCTGGCGACGACCGGCGCAACCTCGCCGTATGATATCGTCTCGCCGATGGTACATAGTGGCGCCACCGCCGTCCTGCTGATCTCCTGCGCCGACCAGCGCGGCCTGGTCGCCGCCGTCTCCGACTTCCTGTACCGGAACAACGGCAACATCGTCCACGCCGACCAGCACACTGACCACGAAGAAGGCGTCTTCCTCCAGCGTGTTGAGTGGGAAATCGACGGGTTCGCTATCCCCCGCGACGGCATCGCCGAAGCGTTTCGGCCGATCGCCGAGCGATTCGGAATGGCCTGGAGCCTGCACTCCAGCGACGAGACCCCTCGGGTCGCGATCCTGGTCTCGAAGATGCACCACTGCCTGTACGACCTGCTGGCACGCTGGCGCCTGGCAGAGCTGCGGTGCGAGATCCCCGTCGTCATCAGCAACCACGGGGACGCTCGGGCCATCGCCGAGGAGTTCGGCATTCCCTTCCATCACCTGCCGGTCGCGGCGAAGACGAAGGCGGCGCAGGAGGCGCAGATCATCCAGCTCCTGGAGAGCGAGCGGGTCGACGTGACGGTCATGGCCCGCTACATGCAGGTGCTGAGCGACAGCTTCGTCCGGCGCTTCCCGAACGGGATCATCAACATCCACCACTCGTTTCTTCCCGCTTTCGCGGGCGCCCGTCCCTACCACCAGGCGCACGAGCGGGGGGTGAAGGTGATAGGGGCGACGGCGCATTACGTGACGCCCGAGCTGGACCAGGGACCCATCATCGACCAGGACGTCGCCCGCGTGAGCCATCGCGACTCCGTCGACGACCTGGTTCGCAAAGGCCGCGACCTGGAGAAGGTGGTGCTTGCGCGCGCGGTCGATCTGCATCTCCGCAACCGCGTCCTGGTGTATGGCAACAAGACCGTGGTCTTCGACTGAACCGGTCCGATCCACAGATGGAACAGATGGAACAGATGGGTTGAAGATGGCGATTTATGACTATCGGACCATCCGCATCCGCCGTGGCGCCTGGGGCGAGGTGGCGACGGCCATCAATGCGGCTTCCTCCGACATCGCCGCAGGCGGCGGTTCGATCTTCGGGCTGTTCGCCGGATTGATCGGCCTCGCTTCCGACGAAGGTGTGCTCATCACGGCATGGCCGGACGCCGAAGCCGCGAATGCGGGCGCCTCCCGCCTCACGGCCGCTGTCTCCGAAATCGTGGAGTCGACGAGCGAACGAATTGTCCCGACGGCGCGGCCGCTCGACGCCACGCCTCCACGTGAGACCGGCGTTTACGCGCACCGCTGGTTCTGGCTCCAGCCACAGGACTGGGCCGAGTTCCAGCGCCTCTCGGAAGAAGGCGTCTGGCCATACTTCGAGTCAGACGGCTGCCGCATCGTGGGACTGTGGCGCAGCATGGAGCCTGGCCAGCCCGCGAAGGCGCTGCTTCTGACGCGCTACCCGTCGGTCGCGCACTGGGAACGCACGCGCCTGCAGTCGCCTGACGCGCCGCCAGGTGCAGATGAGCGGCTCTATCGCCGGGCGCAGGACGCCGGGCGACGCCGCAACGAACTTACGGAGCGAAGCATCGTCCGGCTCTCGCGCCTGATGCTGCTGCCGCCTGCTACGAATTCGTAACCTTCCGACCGCACGACGGGCCTTCTGGCCGTATTCTGTCCTTGAGTTTGTGACAGAGGTGTTGGGATGCGCATCGGAGTGTTGACGGGTGGGGGCGACTGCCCCGGGCTCAACGCCGCGATCCGCGCGATCGCTTATCGCGCGTGGATGCGTGGCGACGAGGTGTACGGCTTCCGGGAGGGCTGGGCCGGCCTTCTCGGAGAAGGCAACGGCCACCTCCTCTCCGAGGACGAGATCGGTGGGATCCTGCATCTCGGTGGCACGATACTCGGCTCCTCGCGGACCAACCCCGCGCGCGACGAAGATGAGATGCGCCAGGTCGAGGAGAATCTCCGGCGCCGCGAGATCGAAGCCCTGGTCACGATCGGCGGCGACGACACACTCAGCGTCTCCGCGAAGCTGTCCGAGCGCGGCTTTGCCGTGGTAGGCGTTCCCAAGACGATCGACAACGACGTCCCGCACACGGACTACTGCATCGGGTTCGACTCTGCCGTCGCCATCGTCGGCGAGGCGCTGGACCGCCTGCACACGACGGCGGAGGCACACCGCCGCATCATGGTCGTCGAGGTCATGGGACGCGACGCCGGCTGGCTCGCAACCACCGGTGGCATCGGCGGCGGCGCCGACCTCATCATCATCCCCGAAGAACCGATCTCCATCGAGAAGGTCATCGAGCACGTCCAGCATCGCATGCGGGCGCGCAGCTTCAGCATCGTCGTCGTCGCCGAGGGCGCGATCGTCGAGGGGTTGGCATCGTCCGCAGTAGCAACCGAGGTGGACCAGTTCGGGCACCCGCGGCTCTCGACCCGCGGGATCGGCACGAGGCTCGCGGAAGAGCTCGAACAGCGGACGCACGTGGAGGCGCGCGTCACCGTGCTGGGCCACGTCCAGCGGGGCGGGTCGCCGTCGATGTTCGATCGGGTGCTGGCGACGCGCATGGGCGCCGCGGCCGTGGACCAGGTGCACAGCGGAAAGACGGGCGTGATGATGGCCGCCCAGGGCCTCGACATCGTGCCGGTGCCGTTCGCCGACGTGCTGGGTCACAACCGGACGGTCGACCGCCGCTTCTTCCGGCTCGTGCGGCAGTTCGTCCTCGCAGGGGAACGCGACGGCACGGCGAAGTAGAACGGTCAGGAAGGGCCTACGCCTGCGTGCCCGCACTTTCGGCAGCGGCGGTTGCCTGCGAGGCACTGGCGGCCGCGGCCGCCATCTCCTCCAGCGAGGGGAACTGCGCGAACTGCACCGTCACGTCGTACATCGGCTTCGCCGCTTCGTCACGCCGCTTCTGGTAGGCGTCCAGCGCCTCGTCCAGGGGTTGGCGCCCGGAGAGCCCCGCGTCGAGCCCCTCCGATAGGAACTCCGCGTCGCGGAACGCGTCCGAGATGCCCAGGCCGGTGACGAAGTCCTTGTGATATCCCGCGTCACCGCAAAGCGCCCACCCGGGCCCGAACGGCTGCCTGAAGAAGTTCGCCGTGTCGGCCGTGCCGATCCACCTCTCCGCGCGTGTGCCCGCTCGGACGCGCTCGGCGAATGCCGGTGAAGCCTGTTGGACCAGCCGGTAGAACGTGCCTTCGATGTCCGCCCGGTACGCGTGGAAGATGTCGTGGGGCCCACCGGCGCCGATACACGTAAGCCCGTCGTTCGTGGGAAACGCCAGGACACCGGCGTCGTTTCCGACGTATGCCTCCGCGCCGCCGTCCTTCAGGGGGACGCCGCTGAAGTATGAGTAGTAGCCGCAGGTGGCGGCAGGATGGGTATCGTACTCTCCTGCCTGCACCGTCCGCGCCACGATCGAGTGCTGGCCATCGGCGCCCACCGTAACGCGCGCGCGCTCTTCGACGGCTGAGCCGTCGCTGTTCCGGCCTCGCAGCCCCACCACGACACCGTCCTCCACCAGAATCTCCTGCACGGAAAAGCTCTCGCGCACCTCCGCGCCCGCCTCACGTGCCCCGTCGACAAGGATCTTGTCGAGCACCGTTCGGCGCGGGCAGATCGCGTCGGGGAGGGCCGGGTCCTTCGGTGGCACAAAGGGCACGCCCGCGAGCGTGAAGGTGATCGAAGGGATCGGCGGGCAGTTGGACGCCATCACCCTGTCATACAGTCCCCAGTCCTGCAGGCGCTTGACGCCCTCCGGCTGGACGTAGTGCGTGGACATGATGTCGCTCGGAAACGTCGCCCGATCGACGATCAGCACCCGATGCCCTTGTTTCGCCAGCAGCATCGCCAGCGGCGAACCGGCACATCGCGCTCCAACGATGATGACGTCGTACATCTCGAACCTCCGTCGCTCCTCCAGGGTTCCGTGGGCTCCACGATACGCGGCGGGGCGATCTCCGGCCAACCGGGACCGGATTGTCGTTTTCGCAACGGCTACGTGCGCTGCCCGATCCAGTCGACGACCTGTGGAACCAGGACCGCGAGCGCGCGGCGGCTCAGCACCAGTCCCCAGTGCGATGCGCCCTCGACGCTCAGGTGCTCAGGAGTTCGGGGTAGATCCGGAAGGTCGTCGTATTTCGAGCGTGGCCATTGCCTGTCCTCGGCTCCGGTGACGATGAGGACGTCGGCATTCAATCAGTTGACCACGATGCCGGCCGCGCGTTCGCCGCGGGCGTATCGTGACTCCCTGCCGAGCGATGCCAGCGCTAGGATGCGCTCCTCGCGGTCGAGGTCCGGCATTGCCGGCTGCTCGGCGGGGTCGTTGGAGATGATGCCGTACTCCTCCGGTCCGAACTCGCCGCGCTGGATGATCTTCTCAGGGTTGGGGGCCGCAACGGGCGCGCTGGGCGCGAGGCCAACAACGGCGGTGGCTCCGAATCGCTCGCCCACCATCATCGCCACGAGGCCGCCCATGCTCCAACCAATCAGGATCGGGTTAGTCACAAACTTGAGCGTCATTGAGATCACGTCATCGGCGTAGTCCTGCATCGTCGTGGCCGAAAGGTCGCAGGGCGTGCTCGCCCCGTGGCCGCGCAGGTCGACCGCGTACGAGGGCCAGCCGCGGTCGGCGAGGGCGCGCTGCCAGAACGTCCACACGACTGCGGAGTTTGCCGCGCCATGCACCAGCACGATCGGCGGGCGGTGGTTCGGGGTATCGGGAAGAACGCCGTGTACCGCGAGCATACCGCGATGGTACACCTTCGCCCCGCGGGCTACTGGAGAGGGGTCTCAGGTCAGGCAGCGCTGACTGGCGCCGTAGAGGGCGCCTGGGCGCCCTCGGCGTCGTACTTCGCGAAGAGCGCACCCCACGGCGACTCCTGCAGCCAGCGCTCGTAGACCTTCTTCTCCTTCAGCGGCCAGTGGTAGTAGTCGTGGAAGACCTCGCTGAACATGATCGGGCCTGCTACGAGCGGCGTGTGCATGATGGCTTTCTGGAGAAACTTCGTCGGGCCGAACCACGCCAGGTAGCCCAGGAAGCTGTGGATGTGGCCGCCCACCTTGAAGTGCCAGTCCTCGTTCGCCACGTCCGCATCGCCGATGATTTCGATCTCGCGCGGATCGCCGATGCCGAGCCCCTGCTCGTGCGCGATGCGGATGTAGTCGATTTTCATCGGGTCGAAGCCCATGATCTTTGCGGCGACCGCGTCGATCGCGGTCTGGTCGGCCGAGGCCATGATCACGTTCTTCGTCGTCGGGTGCATGATGCGGGGGCCGGGGCCGTTTCCGGCGGTCGAGCCGTCCATGGTCGCGAAGATGCCCGGGTGGATCTCCTTCTGAATCGCGAGCAGATCGACGAGCGTTTCGTGAATCCAGGAGTGCGTGTAGTGCCGCCGCGTGTTCAGCAGGCCGCCGAACGCGTTCTTCATCGCGCCGGTCGTCGTCGTGTAGATGTGGCACTTCATCGTCGGCAGGTGGACGATGTTCTTGCCATGGAAGTAGTCGGGGATCTTGATCCCGTCGGGGAAGATCTTGTCCAGCACCAGCATCTTCCGCTTCGGCTGGTACACCTCCCACTTCATGTCCTCGTCCCGAAAGTTGAACCGCACAGGGATTTCGTGCTGACGGAAGACGGGGACGTACTTGTTCAGGTCCTCGCCCTTGAAGGCGTTGGTGACGACGGTCTTGTTCTGGACGCAGACCAGGTCGTTGTAGCCGGCCTTCCGCAGCGCGACGATAGCGCCTTCGAGCTGCCACGGCGTCGTGTTCGCCGAGGGGAAGGGGAAGTGCCAGGAGATGTTGTCTTTGAGAATTGTCGTCGCTGACTTATCCAGCGCTTCCGAGACGCCGGCCAGGTGCATCAGCCGCTCGTAGTCCTCGAGGGCGGTCTCCGGCTTCGTCCGCAGAATCGCTACCTTCGCCTTGGTCGCCAATATGGGCCTCCGGGGATTTTGTGCGCGTGTGTTCGGCTCTCTTGCCAGAATAGCAAACGGGCCGACCCCGAAGGGGCGGCCATGCCGGCAGCGCATCGTGGTGCGCGTGCAGCCTATCCGGGGGGCGTTACGGCTACACGGTGCGACCGCATCAGTCTGCGCGAAGTCCGCCATCGGCGTACTCTGAGCCGATGCCAGGACCGCTCAGCCTCGATATCGAACTCGCCGCCTCTTCCATTCGGGTGTTGGCGCTCGATGCCTCGGGCGAGCGACAGGCCACAACATCCGCTGCGTTCGAGACACAGACTCCCCAGCCCGGCTGGGCCGAGCAGCGCCCGGACGACTGGATGGCCGCGCTCGTGGGTGCCGTTGGTGCGCTCGGTCGTGAGGTCGCCCTGGCGGATGTCACAGAGATTCGCCTCGGCGCCACCCTGCACGCTTCGGTCTTCCTCGACGGCGAGCGCGAGGTCATTCGCACCGCTATCCTCGCGACTGACAACCGCGCGGTGGCCGAAGCTAAGGAGGTCGAGCGCGTCCTGGGCCAAGCTCTAGCCTGGCCCGCAGCCGCGCACCTGCTGTGGATGCGGCGCAACCAGGCTATCGCGTTCAAGCGGGTGCGCACGCTGCTCTCGCCGAGGGGCTACCTGCGGTTCGCGTTGACGGGCGAGCTGTGGTGCGATGTGGAAGACGCTGCCGCTACCGGGTTGTTCGATCTCGGCGACGGGGCGTGGTCCGAGGCGACGTGCGACGCGCTCGAGATCAGCCTCGACTTCCTGCCGCACGTTGACGATGACGGCGATTCATCGCCGCTGCTGGACGCCGCCGCCAACCGCTTCGGCATGCGCGCGGGCAACCCCGTGATCGGCTGAGCTCACAATTCAGTTGTCGTCGGGGTACGACGTCGCCATCGCGCCGCGGCGGGCGTCGAGTGGGAGCGACAGGAGCTTTGCGATCTGGGCGATGTGCGCGAGGTCGTGGTAGGCGACGTGGTGCAGGATGCCTTCGATCGTGATGGTGCCGGCGACCTCGTGCCGGCCCGTGCGGGCGAGCTGCGCCGGGGTGACGCCGCGCACCATCTCCATCGCTTCGCCCCGCGCTGCGGCGAACTCGTCGAGCAGCCTCGGCACCGGCCACGCGCGCATACCCGACGACTCCAGCACCTGCTCTTCGTCGATGTTCGGGATGGGCGGGTCGTCGGCGTCCAGCATCCAGCGCACGCGCTGGAGGTTCGACGCGTAGTGCACCGACAACAGGTGGGCGAGCACATCGCGCGCCGACCATCCCTCGGGCCCGGGCGTGCAGGTCGCTTCGTCGGGCAGGCCGTCGAGCAGCGCGTGGAGGACGGAGGGCGTCCGTGCGAGTGTGTCGACCGTGGACGAAAAGAGCATCCAAGAGCCCCATGAAGAGGCGCGCCGGCGGCACGCCCGCGCGCCTCTTAGGTGATTCGAACTGCCGCCCTTAATCCAGGCTCTCTGGATTCGAGCGCGTCCGCGCGTGAACGAACGAACCAGCGAGCAACGTGGCACCACCCAGCGCCAGTGCCAGCCCGATCCACGGTGATGGGGCACCCGCCGACGCTCCCTTTCCGCCTGTCCCCGTATCCGGTGCCTGGATTGCTCCAAGATTGCCGGCGGATGGTGCGGTCGGCGGTGGGGGTGCTGTGGTCGGCGGGATTGGCGTCGCGGTGACAGGCGCCGACGTCGCGGCGGGCGTCGGTGTGTGAGTTTTCGCCGGCCCGCTCGTGGCTGTCGCTCCCCCAGGCGCTCCGCAGCTCGTGTATACCGCGACGTCGCGGCCGTTGCCGAGTTCCGTGCCGCTCGAGAACACGGACGCAGACGACCCGTTGCCCGCAACGCGCACGATCGATCCGGGGAAGGATTCATTGGAAACGAAGTAGTCACCGTTGGATGCTCGCGCCACGCCCTGAGGCTCATCCAAGGGTGAGCCGCTGTAGATCGTGGTAAGCGTGACACCGTCATTCGTCAGGCGCAGGAGAGCCGGAGTCACTTCATCGACGATCACGAACGACGTGTCAGCATCTACGATGACGGCCTCCAGACCGTCGTTGTTCACGAGGTCTCCATTGCCGAGAGGCGTGATGGATGATCCGTTTGATGACACCCGGTACGCGATGCCGGGGTTGCTCGGAAATTCGTCGGCCACCACGATGTTCCCAGAGCCATCGATATCCAGCCCTTCCAGCTCATCGGCGTTCGTCGTTACGTCGACATCGACGATCATCGAGACCGCGCCCGCAGGCGTCACGCGAAACAGTGCGCTGTCAAAGTTCGTTAGGACGATGTAGTCCCCGCCGCCGTCAACCGCAACGTCATGAACATTGGACGACTCCGTGCCCGTGATCGTGGCGACCTCGGTCACCGACAGGTCGGTGCATGACACACGGAAAATCTTGTTGCTGCCTATGTCTGCCGCGATCAGGTTGCCTGCCCCGTCGATCGCAACGTCTTCGATCGAAGACAATGAACCGCCCGATACAAGGACTTCCGGGGTGCCTCCCGCCGCCGGGACCCGGGCGATTGAGTTCGACCCCGTCGCGACGACCAGGTCTCCACTTTGAAGCAGCGAAGCACCACCACTTGCCGGCTGCGCCTGCAACATGGCCAAACCCACCCCCGCAAGCAGCGCCATGCCTCCCACGAGACGAACGAGATTCCTTCTCATGACTTTCCCCCATTCATTTGCTCCGCACCGCCTTCCATTCGTGGTGCAGGCTCAATAGTATCCGACTCTGCGGACATTTTCGATCTGTGTCTTCCGGGGCTTGGGCGGCGCTATCCGTCGGCGCGCGTGTACGCACCGGATTCAGCGTCGAACATCACCCAGGCGCTGCGCTCGGCCGTGTTCTGGCCGCGCGGGTCGAGCTCAGTCCGCAGGATGTGCAGCTCCTCCTCGGTCGGGGAGTCCAACGTCGCGACCTGATCCCCAACCACGGGCGGATATTCGCACTCCGCCAGCACCTGGTCGACGGTCACCCACGGCGCGATGGCCACGAGCCGTAGCTTGCGGTTGTCGGTGTAGTCGTACATCGCCCAGGGCGTCACGACGCGGTACGGGCCCGTGTCGGGGGGCAGCCCCACACGCTCGCGGGCGCCCTCTGTGCCGTCGAGGAAGCCGGGCGACGAGATGAAGTCCACCCGCTCGACGAACTTGCGCTTCTCCTGGTCCGTCATCAGGATGGTCCGCCAGCACAGTGCCGCGATCGAGTCCGCGCCGCCGGGGCCGCCGAAGCGCCGCGCCCCCGCCCCGTACGGGCCGATTGCCGTCGAGTTGATGTTCCCGTGCTGGTCGACCTGCAGCGTGTTGAGCAGGCCGTAGTCCATCAGGCCGAGCTGCGCGTGGTTTCCCGCCGTGTTCATCGTGCCCCACGCCAGCGCCCGGTAGCCCGCACGCGAGGACACCATCGTCATCACCGGCTCGAAGGGCAGCATCGGCTCGGGCGCGATAACGCCGTCCTCGGTTATGTACTGCGCACCGCGCGCGTAGAGCTTGATGGCGAGCAGCACGGCGTACATCGGCGAGCCGCCGCCGGCGACCCAGTACGTCTTCCCGTCCTCCACCATCCGAGCGACGGTGCAGATCTGCATCTCCCGCTCGTTGAACGAGGATGCCTTCGTGCCGATACCCGCGCGGATGTCCAGGTTGACCGTCATGCCATCACCAGCCATGCGTCTCTAGCCCCGAACGGACTCATCACCAACGACTATCCGACGATGTCCTTCGTGTGTTGTTCCACATGGCGCACGGCCACGAACTCCAGCACCTGCGCCAGCGTCCCCTGCGCGCCACCGGCCGAGCGCGTGGGCTGCGACAGCAGTTCTTCGCTGCAGGACTCGACCGCAGCGATGGTCCCAGCGCGGTTCTCCTTGAACTCAAGCAGCAACTCCGCGACGGACTTTTCGGCGCGCCGCGCGACCTGCCGGGCGTTGTAGTCGTCGATCGGGTTGCCGCCCGACGGTGCCGGCGCCTGCGGCTCGCGATCAGGCCGGGCCGTGGCACGCGGCTGGTGCGCGCTCTCGACGAGGCGTTTGTAGGTCCACTCGATGCTGGCGACGTGCGCGAGTATCTCGCGAGCGTTCCACCCGCCCTCGTACCGCCCGCGCTCCAGCGAGTCCGGGTCCAGAGCCGCTACTTGCTTCACGAGGCCGTCACCGGTCGCCTTCAGCGCCGCGATCAGCTCTTTCTTTGTCGGTCCCTCTGCCAATACGTACCCCTAGTCCCTAGTGCTGTGACCTCTAGCGCCTACGCCCGGTAGCCATCCGTGATCGTCTCATTTTCGCGCAGCTTGTTCAACCGGTCTTGACCGATCAGCTTCTCGAACATCTGACCGTCGTCGGTGAACGGCGTCACGTACTTCTCGACGTACGGTCCGACGCGGTCCGCCGCGATGGCGCCGAATGTCTCGATCACTGCGGCCGTGTCGCTGCCATAATAGCCGCCGCAGTTGCCTGGCCACGCCCCGAACGGCGCGTGCACGACCGCATCGACGGCGTA